>DASWNX010000046.1 GCA_036399055.1 Jatrophihabitans sp. | reverse complement strand
TGGAAAGCCCGGCCGGCAGGCCGGTCGCCGTCCAGGTGTAAGGCGAGGTGCCGCCACTGGCCGACATCTGCTGGCTGGTCGCGGTGCCCACCGTGCCGGACTTGGCGCCCGGGTTGGCAACAGTCAAACCGCCGGTGGTGGAGCAGGTCGGGTCAGCGGTCTGTGCGGGAACGCTGACCGCGTCCCAGGCTGCCTTGACCTTGTTGAAGTTGGTGCAGTTGCCGGGGGTGAGGTTCTTGGCGGCGGTCAGGGTCTGGGTGCGGTACCTGAAGTACGTCATGCCCGAGGTCTTGGCCAGCATGGCGTTGTAGAAGATCTTGCCGGCGGTCTGGATGCCGATGCCGACGAGGCCGGTGGAGCCGTTGCAGGTGGTGCTGGTCGGCTGGCCGTTGGTGGGGTTGGTGCCTTCGGCGAGCAGGTAGAACCAGTGGTTGCCCGGGCCTGCGGCGGAGTGGGTCTCGGTGGTGGGGATGCTGCTGGAGTAGCAGTTCGGGTCACCAGCGGCCGAGGGGTTGTACATGTTGCGGATCGGGCCCTGCCCGACCAGGTTGATCTCCTCGCCGACAAGGTAGTCCGGCGGGTCGTAGGAGGCGGACTGGTTGGCGTAGAACTCGGTCAGGGCGCCCATGACATCGCCGGTGAACTCGGCGACCGCGCTGGAGCCGATGCCGCCGGGGGTGAAGTCGTCGATCGCGTGGCCGAACTCGTGGCCGACCACGTCCATGGACGAGATCCAGTCGTTGGTCTGGTTGTGGCCGATGACGACCTTGCTGCCGTCGTAGTAGGCGTTGAGGTCGTTGAGGCCCATGTGGATCGGCAGGCCGCCGCCGGAGCCGTTGATGCCGTTACGGCCGAGCCAGCTGCTGAGCATCTTCCACTGGGTCTGGACGCCGTACAGGGCGTCGACGCAACCGGTCTCCCGGTCGGTGCCCACGCCGTTGCCCCACGCGTCGTCAGAGCCGGTGAACACCGCTCCGCCGGTGTAGTTGCGGCAGGAGATGCCCGAGCGGATCGGGTCGGTCATCGTCCAGGTGGTGCTGGTCGGGTGGCTGGTGTCGATGGCCAGCGGGTTCGGGCCGTTCCACTTGCCGGTGCCGGTGCCCTCGTGGATCTTCTCCACGGAGTGGACCAGCGCGCCGGTCTTGGCGTCGGTGAAGACGTGCAGCTTGCTGGGCTTGGCGTCGGTGTGACTGGTGACCACCGTCTCGTAGGCCAGCCGCGGCGTGCCGTAGGCCAGCACGACCTGGCGGGTGCCGGTGACCGAGTCGATGACCTTGCCCTTGGCGTGGGTGCGGGCGGCGGCCGCGGCCTGGGCGGCGGTGCGCGTCGCGGTGGTGGCCACGTTGATGGCGCTCTCTTGCTGCACCGCGGTGGACAGGATCTGACCCGCGGCGTTGGTGACGACGACGAAGTCGCCGCCGACTACCGGCAGGCCCTTGTAGGTGCGGTCATAGGGCACGTACTGCAGGCCCTCGGGCGTGGAGATCACCGAGTGGGCGATGAACGCGTCGTGGTTGCTTACGTGCAGGGCAGCCGCCCGCGAGGCGACCAGGCTGGCCGCCGACTGCGCGGCCAGAACGCTCGGCGCCGCCTTGGGACTCGGCGCCGCGGTGGCCGTGTTGGTGGTCAGTGCGATGCCGGTGACGGCCAACGCTGTCAGACCCGTGAGGGTGACAAGCGCTGTGGAGCGACGAGGTCGCTGGGGTAGAACCATGGGTGGGTTCCTTCAGGGGTCGGTGAAACAGGGTGGGATGAGGATGGGACGGCACGGCTAGGGATGACAGCACTGCAGGCACGCGCCCACCCCGGCTCTGTCACCGGATGAAGGCCCCCCGCGCGGAAATACTGCCCGCAGCGGACGTTAGCGAGGTTTGCAGACAATTTCAATGGAACTTCATATATTTCGAGCTATGGGAATTAAGTGTTCTATGGGGCTGATGAGGATGGCGTAGGGCAGAGCCCCGTTAGGGTGTTCCGGGCGGCTCGCAGTCGGGGGTCGGGGTACTAGTCCCATCGTCTGATGGCGGCCGTGCCTGCCCAGGGAGGAGAACTGTCAGTGACAGTTCCACCAGTCACCTGGAGATCGATATGAACCGCGTGTTCCTCCTTACCGCAGCAGCGCTGACCGCCACCGGGCTCGCGGCCGCTCCCGCCGTGGCCGGCCTGGTCAACAACCCCTCCTTCAGCCGCCAACTGCCGGTACGCCCGCCCAGCGACGCCCAAACGGTCGAGGTCGGCGACAACTCGGCGCTGACGGTGCGGCCGAAGACGTCCAGCAGCCCGTCGGACTCCGCCAGCCCGAGCGCGACCCCGTCCGCCAGCTCGTCCACGAGCCCGTCCGGTGACCGCAGCCGTTCCGCCGGGCCGAGCCGGTCCAGGACGCCGGAGCCGGGGGATGACCGGGGTGGTGACCGCAGCGGCAGCGCGAGCTCTGAGCCGGGGGATGACAATGGTGGTGACTCGGGCAGCGGCTCAGGCAGCGGCGACGACAGCGGCTCGGGCAGCGATGACTCGGGCAGCGGCTCGGGCAGCGGCTCGGGCAGCGACTCGGGCAGCGGCTCGGGCAGCGATGACGACTGAGAAGGACCGGCCTAAGCAGTGACAGCTCAGAACGACGGCAGCGCCGTGACGGTCCCCGCGACCGCTACGGCGCCGCTGTCTGTCAGTCGGCTGCCGGGTGCCGCCTTCGACGCAGACCCCCAGGCCGGCTCGAGCTCGTGGCGGACCCTAGCGTCCTCGCAGGCCAGCGCGCCGCGGCCGGCTTCGGTCCGGCGAATCGTGGCGCAGGTGGCCGCCGCGGTGACGGTGGCGTTCGCCGTGGTGGCGGTCAGCGGCATCCTGGTGTTTCAGCAGATCGCCAAGCAAGAAGCCGTCCATCGGGTAGCCGAGGTGACCGACATCCTCGCCGAGAGCCTGGTGCAGCCGGCACTCACCGACGAGATGGCGACCGATCCGGCACGGGCCACAGCGGGTCTGGACTCGGTGATGCGCGACCAGATCCTCACCACCCAGGTGGTCCGGGTGAAGCTGTGGAACCCGCAGGGCCTGGTGCTCTACTCCGACGAGCGGCGCCTGATCGGGCAGAGCTTCGCACTGGACTCCGAAGCCCGCGCCGCGCTGACCGCGCCTCGCACCGAGGCCGGGATCACCGACCTCGACCGTCCGGAGAACGGCCTGGAGTCAGCCTCTGGCAAGTTGCTCGAGGTCTACCGCCCGGTGTGGACTCCGAGTGGGAAACCCCTGCTTTTCGAGGCCTATTTTCGATACGACCTGGTCTCACAGCGCAGCGACGAGCTCTGGCGCGGCTTCTCCGGCGTCATGCTGAGCACCCTGGTGGCGGTGCTCGTGCTGTTGGCGCCCATGCTCTGGCTGCTCTACCGGCGGGCCCGCTCGGTGCAGCTGCAACGGGAGCGGTTGATGCGGCGGGCGCTGGACGCGTCCACCGAGGAGCGGCGGCGGATCGCGGCGACCCTGCACGACGGCGTGGTGCAGCAGCTGGCGGGCGCGGCCTTGCTGGTGGGCAGTGAGGTCGAGCGGGCCAGCTCGCAGGGTGAGTCGGCCCGAGCCGAACGGCTGGCTGAGGCGGCCGCCTCGGTCCGGGACGGGGTGGCCGGCATGCGATCGCTGCTGGTCGACATCTACCCGCCCAACCTCACGGCCGGGGGGCTGGCCGCGGCGTTGGCCGACCTGGTCAGAACGCAGTCGGGCTCCACCGCCCGGATACATCTGGACGTCGATCCGGCAGCGGCGTCGGCGTTGGACGCCGAGCAGCAGCAAGCGGTGTTCCGGGTCGCCCAGGAGTGCCTGCGCAACGCCGTGCGCCATTCCGGCGCCGGCGACATCTGGATCGAGCTCAGCGAGCAGGCCAAGGATGTCCGGCTGGAAGTGGCCGACAACGGCCGCGGCCTGGACCCCGACCGCGCCGAGCAGGCTGTAGCCGCCGGGCACCTGGGACTGCGGCTGATCACCGACGTCGCGGTCGCCGTCGGCGCCCGGCTGTCGGTGGCCAGCAGCGCGGCCGGCACCCGGTTCCGGCTGGAGGTGGGGAGATGATCCGGGTGCTGCTGGCCGATGACCACCGGTTGGTGCGGGCCGGCCTTGCCGGGCTGCTGAGCACCGCTGCCGACATCGAGGTGGTCGGCGAGGCGGCCGACGGCCGGCAGGCTGTGGACCTCAGCGTCACTGCGCGCCCGGACGTGGTCTTGATGGACCTGTCGATGCCGGTGCTCGACGGGATCGAGGCGACCCGGCTGATCCTCGACCACGCCCCGTCGACCCGGGTGATCGCGCTGACCTCGTTCGCGGACAAGGACAAGGTGAGCGACATGCTCGCCAGCGGCGCGGTGGGCTACCTGCTCAAGGACAGCGAACCGGCCGAGTTGCTGGCGGCGGTCCGCTCGGCCAGCGCCGGCGGCGCGCCGTTGGACCCGAGGGTGGCGGTCGCGCTGCTGCCCAACAGGCAGCCGACCTCCGTCCTGGAGCAGTTGAGCAGCCGAGAGCGCGAGGTGCTGGCGCTGGCGACCCAGGGCCTGGCCAACAAGCAGATCGGCCGTTCGCTGGGCATCGCCGAGCGAACCGTGAAAGTCCATCTGGGCAACGTCTTTCGCCGGATCGGGGTCAGCGACCGGACCTCGGCCGCCATGTGGGCGCGCGATCACCTGCCCGAGGCGCGCCACCCGGCGAGCGGTCCTCCGGGTTAGGACCTGGCCTTGGCGGTGGACTTCCGGTTCGCCTTCTTGAGCGCTTCGATCAGTTCCGGCTTGGTCATGCGCGATCGGCCGGGCACGTTGAGCCGCTTGGCCAGCTCCATCAGGTGAGCCTTGGTGGCATTGGCGTCCACCCCCTCGGCGGTCTCACCGCCGCGTCGGGCTCGCCCGCCGCGGCGGGCGGCGTGCTCGTCGGAAGGCCCTTTCTTGCCGTCCTCCTTGGGCTCCCAGTGGTCGCCGACCTTCTCGAAGGAGTGCTTGAGCGAGGAGAAGGCGGTGCGGTGCGCTCGCTCGCCCTCGCCGTAGCTCTCCACCGCCGAGTCGTGCGTCTTGGACCAGGTCTCCTGCGCCTTCTTCGGTGATCGCTTGAGCGTCGAGGGCAGTTCTTCCTTGGCAGGCATGGCTTCCTCCTACGTCGGCGTCGATGCGTCGGTGTAACGCAGCAGCGCGGCGATGCCCTGCTGCACGTACTGGTGCCCGCCCGGGGTGATGACCAGGCCGGCGGCGCTGCCGGCCAGCGCCCTGACCAGCGCGGCGTCCAGCCGGTCGTGCTGGATGTCGGTGACGCCCAGGGCGCTCAGCTCGGCGTCGGTGCCGGCCAGCAGCAGCGGGTCGGGCCCGATCGAGACGGTGGCGGTCGAAGAGGGGTCGTCGGAGAGCACCAGGGTGTCGACCTGGGCCTTGCGAAGCGCGTCCAGGACGGCTGTGATGCCGGTGACCGCGTAGTCGTGCCGACCCACGGCCTGCTGCAGCCGAGCCAGGATGTCGCGCCGCTCGGCCCAGATGTGGTGCAGCAGCGCCGAGTGGACGGCCTCGTCCAGGGCCTCGCGCGAGGACCCCTCAGCTCGGCCGCCATGGTCCAGCTGACGGATCTGCACCCGCTGCGGAAGCAGCTTGGCCAACTCCTCGTCCACCAGGTTGCGGGCTCGGACGTCGCCGGCCAGCAGCACCACCTGGACCTCGGGCGGCAGGTGGTGGCTGATCGTCTGGGCCACCTCCTTGCTGTTGGTCTCCCAGGCGTTGTCGACCCGGTTCTGGAAGGCGCGCTCGTTCCAGACGTCGCGGCCGGTCTTGCGCAGCGGGTACTCCGCGCCCCCCTCGACCGAGGTCTGCTCGCTGTGGATGTCGTCCAGAACGGTGTAGACGTCAGCGCCGGTCCGGTCGATCAGCACGATCAGGTATGGGACCTGGGTGGACCGGTCGACCAGGTAGGGCAGCACATGGGGCAGCGGTGACCAGCGCCCGAGCTCGCGCAGCGGCGGCCGGCGGCTCACCTCGTCCAGCAGCACCTCGCCACCGGCGGCCACGATGAACTGCCCATGCCGGCCGGCGACCTCCAGATGCGCCCCCGCCACCTCGTCGATGGCCTCCAAGGTCTTGTCGTCAGCGCCGTCGCCGGCCAGCTTTTCGCGCAGGCCACGCCAGCGCAGCTCGACTTCGGTGTCACCGGACTCGCTGGCCCGGGTGGCGTCGAGGTAGACCGAGGCGAAGGGGCCAGGGTGGCTGTACAGGGCGGAGATCGGGTCTGGGATCTGCATGGCGGTATTCACACCTCGCTGGACACAGGCGGCCGGGACGCTGTTGGCTCCGGGTCGAGGGCGAACTCGACGTAGCGGTGATAATACGGTCCCGGCGGACAGGCGCGCGGACCGCCAAGGCCCTTCAGCGCCGCTCAGGCCCTTCGGCGTGGTCAAGCCGGCGTGGTCACGACGGCGTGGTCAGGACTTGGTGTAGCTGACGATCCCCAGGCACATCTCGTCGGAGGACCCCTCGCCCCACACGACGTAGCGCGGCGGAAGCTTGGCCAGGGCCGGGAGCATCCGGCGCAGGGTGGCGTCATGGGTGCAACTGACCCGGAGCCGGTCGCCGGCGTGCACGGTGAGCGTCTGGGGCAGCACGGTGGCGCGCTGGTCGTCGAAGTCCCAGACCTTGACGTCGAGCAGGCGCTGGCTCGTTCCGTCCTGCCGCTGCAGGTCGATCCGGACCGACCTGCCGAGCAGGTGCATGTGCCCGGCGACCGCCCTGAGCTGGAGCGTCTCGGTGACCGGGCGTCCGCAGCTCTGCGTCGGGCCGCTCTTGGGGTTGGTGAACGAGCCGTCGCACAGCAATTGCAGTCCCGCCACCACCCGCCCGGAGTTCACTCCGAACCGCCGGATGACGTCCAGCACCGAGGCCTCGCGGTCGCACAGCGGCCCGGTCTCCTTCGGCGCGCAGGGCAACTCGACGGGCGCCGGCAGCAGCAGGGTCTGCAACGGCTGCAATCGCGCGCCGCGCGGCGCGAGGCGCAACTTGACGGTGGTGCTGTCGGCGCCGTCGCCGTTGAGCAGGTTGTAGTGCATCTGCAGGATCACCCGGGTGCCGGCCCTGGCGCGCTGGCCGGTGCCGTCGGCGAAGCGCTGCTCGCCGCCCGAGGTGGCCCAGGCGGCCACCCACGGCGCGGAGTTGAGCCCGCCCAGGTCGGCGGCGTTACCGGGCAGGCCGGGCCCGCCGAAACAGGACCAGCCCAGCCGCGGGTCACCGGCGTCCTTGGCCTTGGCCGCGCCCAGCTGCTCCGGGTCGACCCGGTAGAGGATGGCGTGGTGCACCAGGTTGGGGTTTCCCGGCTGCAACACCACGCCGGAGAGGAATGAGTCGGCGTCGATCTTGGGGTCCAGCAGGACGCAGCGGTAGTCGTCGGTGCCGCCAGCCTCGGCCTGCGGCCGGTAGGCGCCGCCGGGCATCGGCAGCGTGATCCAGCGCTCGCCGGGCCGCAGGGCGGCAATCGCCACCGAGGCCGGCGCGCTGGAGTGCGGATGCGCCGACCCGGACGGGGAGCCGCTGGCGGCGGAGCTGGTCTGCCCGCCGGCTGACCGCTCTGAAGCGGGCGGGCCGCCGGCAGCGGGATCGATGGCAGAAGGGGCGGAGGTGCAACCGGCGATCAGCAAGCCGACGGCTAACGCGACGGTGACTGCCCGGCCCACACGAGAGATTCCGGGCACCGCTCCATTCTGCCCGGTTTGCCGGCGGTCCGCAGCCAGGCGCTCACAACGCCGCGACCGCCGGCACGACCTCCTTGCCGAGCAGCTCCAACCGCGCGGTCTGCCAGACCTGCGGCACCCAGCCGTGCGCGTGGCCGACCCCGAGCGCGGCCAGTCCGCGCAGCTGCGCCACCAGAGCCTCGATCTTCTCGCCCCGCTCGCCGGGATCGAGGGGGAGCATCACCGTCTTCTCGATCTCGTCGTAGTCGCGGCCCTCGGCCTGGCAGTGACCGCGCAGGATGTCGAGCTTGCGCTCGAGGTCGGGACCGGCGAACAGGTTGCAGGCCTGGGCGTAGCGAGCCACCAGGCGCAGCGTCTTCTTCTCCCCGCCTCCGCCGATCAGGATCGGCGGGCGCCGCAGCGGCTGCGGCACGTTCAGGGTGCGTCCCAGCCGGTAGTGCCTGCCCTCGTACGGGCTGTCGTCCCCGCTCCACATCTGCAGGCAGATCTGCAGGGTCTCCTCCAGCCGCTCGAAGCGCTCGGCGGTGTCGGGGAACGGCAGTCCCAGCCCGGCTGCCTCCTCGCCGTTCCAGGCCGCGCCGATGCCGAGCCAGGCCCGGCCCTGGGACAGCACGTCCAGGGTGCTCACCAGCTTGGCCAGCATCCCGGGCTCCCGGTAGCTGACGGCCGTGACCCAGGCCAGCAGCTCCACCCGCGACGTGCGCGCCGCGAGGTAGCCCAGCGTGGTGTAGGCCTCCAGCATGTCGTGCTCGGGTGGGCCCAGTGGGCCGATCTGCCAGACGTGGTCCATCACGCTGACCCGCGCGAACCCGGACTCCTCAGCCGCCACTGCCACCCGGGTGAGATCCTCGGCCAGCCCCGCCGGGCCGCTGGGATAGGTGAAATCCGCGATGTGCAGACCGATCTTCACCGTTGCTCCTCTTCCGCGCGCGGGGGCGGGCAGGTTAACCGTCGTGGTCGTGACTCATCGACCCTCGGACGGTCGCGGTTGCCGGTAAAGGCGGGTCGCAACCGGGCCTGCTCAGAACGAGGCCGGCTGCCTCGTCAGGTGACGAGGCAGCCGGCTGGTGGTGAGCCCGGTGGTGACCCTCAGGAGCAGACCGCCGCGCTGGGGGTGTTGCCGTAGGAGTTGACCATCAGGATCCGGTAGCAGGTGCCGGCCGGCGGGCTGGAGTAATCGGTGGCCGAAGCACGGCTGCCCGAGCCGCTGACCGCGGGATACTGCGAGCCGACCGACAGCCAGCTGGCCTGGGCGTCGGTGCTGCGCTGCAGGACGTAACCGGTCTCGTCATTGGCGTTGTCGGTGAACCCGACCACCATCGAGGTGCCGGTGTTGGTCAGCGTCAGGTTGGTCGCCGCCGACGGCGGGCCGTACACCACGTAGGACCAGCACACCAGGTTGGCGTCGACGCCGCCGCCGACGTTGGTGGCCCGGACACACAGCGAGTGGGTGCCCTTCACGGTGGACTTGCCGGTGTAGAAGCTGTAGCCGTGGTTGTCGCCGTAACCGGGGTGGCTGGCGTTCAGGCCGGAGTAGGCGGCGTTCGCGGTCTTGGTCTGGATGACCACGCCGTCCAGCACCAGTGAGACCTGGATCGGGTCGGTGGTGTCCCAGTCGATGGCCCAGCCGGTGACCGAGTAGTACCCCCAGGTGCCCGGGGTGCTGGAGGACAGCCCGCCGGTCGGGTTGGCCGGTTGCTGGTGGGTCTGGACCGCCAGTCGGATGGAGGCGCTGGAGGAGCAGGCCACTTCGTCGCACCGCTCGGCCGAGACGTAGTACTCGATGTAACGCCCGGCGGGAGCCGCGGTGTCGGTGAACGTGGTGCTGTTGGCCGGCACGCTGAAGTAGGAGGCAGCGCCGCTGACGACCCTGCGGATGGTGAAGGCGGTCTCGGTGGTGGACCGGTCGGCCCACTGCAGGGTGACCGAGGTCTGCAGCACGGCCGTCGCCGTCAGCGAGGCCGGGGCGGTCGGGGCCGGCGGCGGCTGCTCCTCGAAGCAGTAGTCCGGCGGGTCGTAGCTCTGGCACGGGTGGATCGCTGACGCGGGCGCGGCGGTCGCCATCAGGGAGGTCAATCCTGCGAGAGTCGCCGCCGCGGTGACCGCCAGGACACGCTTCATTCCTTGCACTTTCTCTTTCCTTCCAGTGGATGGACGATGCCGGAAAGAGCCGCCGAGCGACAGGGGTGATACCGAGAATTGTCGGCAAGCTTTGACGTATGGCAGGTCATCTCTTTAGGTATCGAGTGCTCATCCGGCATCCCGGACGAAGCACCTGACTGCGCGTTTGAGGGGTAAGAGCCACGCGCCGTCCAGCGTGGACCGCGCCGTCCGCCCGGATATATCCGCTCTACCAATATTTTGCCTATATAAGCCGCTTCATGACGTATTTTGATCACGCTACCGCGCCGTCGCGGCGACCGCTCCGATCCGTCCAGCTCATCTCCGCAAACGACGTCCTGGGGACGGCGCTGCTGGCCGCGCTGACAGCCTTGGGCTGGCAGGTCAGCGCGGAGGCCCGCTGGCAACCAGCGGGCGGGGTGGGCCACAAGCCGCCCCGACACATCGTGCTGGTGGCCGATCGCGCTGGAGTGTTGCCCGCTGGGCCACCCGGGCGCCCGCCCGCGGGCACGGCCTACCTTGCGGTCGGCTCGCGCACCGCCCTGGCCGAATTGGGCCGTGCGGTGGCTAACGGCGTGCACGCCGCCGTGGACGGCGATCAGCCCTTCACCGAGTTGGCGGGGCAGCTGCACCAGTTGCTGTCGAATCCGCTTTCACCTGTTCAGGCTGCGCAGTTCGCGCGGCGGTTGGATGTTCGGACCGCGGCGGCCGGCCTGTTCCACCGGCTCACCCGGCGTGAGCGGCAGGTGCTCGCCGCGCTAGTGCACGGGTCCACCGCGGCGCAGATCGCCGGCCGTGAGCACCTGGCGTTGCCGACGGTTCGCAGCCATATCCAATCGATCCTGGCGAAGCTGAACAGCCCGTCCCAGTTGGCGGCGGTGGCGCTCACCCATCGCGTCTGCGACGAGTACGAGCTGGTTCGGGAGCTGCGCAAACTTCATCAATTCTAACTATGTTATATCTGTGTTAATACAGGCAGGCTCGACTTTGCACACAAACCTCCCTACCCCCAAGGAGATCTCTCAGATGACCAGCCCGACCGGTGGACAACAGTTCTACAGCGCGCTGCAAGAGCAGGCGATGGCAGCTGTTCAGGACACCTTCAAGTCCACCCTCTACCCCGTGCAGTACCCCTCCCAGGGCGATTTCAAATGGAACTGGCAGAACGGCAACCAGGTCTTCAACGACGCCACCTACCAGTACGTCAACGCGCTGGCATCGCCCGGCGACATCGTGAGCACTGTCGCGCTCTCACCCGGCGGCGGCTTCGCCAACGCCTACGTGGCCGTCCTCAACGACATGATCTTCTCGCTCAGCTCGGGCGACCAGGCCAAGCTGACCCAGGCCCAGTCCAATGCCTCGGTGCAGGCCGGCACGATCGTCAGCGACTACCAGAACAGCTACGGCACGATCACCGCCGCCCAGATGGCCGCTGCCGGAGTGCAGACCAAGCAGGACTACGTGATCGGCTACGTGCTGGGCTCGCAGTGGAGCGGCGCGACCCCGCCGCTCAGCTACACCGCGATGGCGACCGCTCGCAATCTCAAGGCTCTGCTGCCGAAGGCGCCGATGGGCGCCGACCAGGTCATCACCGATGTGACGGTGTATCTCAACCTGATGCAGCCGGTGAACGGGTTCAGCGATCAGCTGCAGAACGGCGCCTGGACGCTCAGCCAGCTCAAGGCCAACGCGATGTACCCGTCGGCCTCCAACGGGGGCATCCAGACCTTCGATCCCAACACCGGAACGGTGCTTCCCGGTTACAACGACGGCTGGGGGATCAGCGACTCGATCGCCTCGATCAACAATGACCTGCTCAACACCGGCCGGACCATCTCCATCGGGATGACCACCTCGCAGTCCTCCGGCAGCGACCTGGAGGTGAACGTGCAAGGTCAGGCCGGCTTCTCGATCGGCTCGTGGCTCGAGTTCCAGACCGAGGTCAGCGGCGGCTACGACATGTCCAAGACCGCGGGCACCAGCACCGACTGCAGTGTCAGCATCACCTACGCCGGGTACTCGATGGTGCCGGCCGCCCCGGCTGCCTGGCAGCAGGCCACCAACACCGGCTTCTACTACCCGGACCCGATCAATCAGGCTGTCGTCAACGGGACCCAGGACGTGACCGGCTTCAAGTTCCTCAACACCCCGCCCTACCAGCTCGGCCCGCTGTCCAGCGGTGGCAACTTCGGCCTGCTGACCAACCTGCTGATCTCGAACTACCCGACCATCAGCATCACCTACACCCACGCCGACTACTCCACCTTCGCCCAGTCCTGGAACGAGCAGGCGAGCGGAAACCTCACCCTGTTCGGCTTCATCAAGCTGGGCAGCTTCAGCCAGGGCGCCTACGGCAGCTCGTTCACCCAGGGCTCGGACAACAGCACGTTCACCGTGACGTTCTCCGCCTCGCCCGAGGTCACCGGCGTTCCCCAGAACCTCAAGACCGCCTACGTCATCGGCGCCGCCGTCGCCAACCCCGGCGCCACCAGCTGAGCCGGCCCGAGCGAGGAGGAGGAACACCGATGCCTATTCAGAAGCAGCAGGCCGGCGTGATGCCCGGAGCGTTTCCCGGCGGTGGCGCGGCTATTCACGCCGACGCGGTCACCGCGATCAACCTGCTGAGCTACGCGGGGATGTGGGGTGGGGCCGGCACGTTGACCAACACCCAGCGCGCTCGCGTCGACCTGCAGGGTTACACCGCTGCCGGACAGATGAACCTGCAGGTGCAGGTCAACGGCGTGGGAGCGCCCAGCACGATGGCCACCGTGCTGGTCGCCACCACGGTGACGGCGGTGCTGCCGCCTAGCCCGCGCAGCGTGCCGCAGCAGACCGAGATCGTCCGGGTCATCAAGAGCGCGCTGTTCGACAGTCTGAACGACTTCGAGCATGCCAACGCTCACATCTGGACGGTCACCGGGGCGCCGTCGTCCTGATGGCCGAGGCTGTGGACCCTGCGCGGTCCGGACCAGCAGCCAGCCCGGCGGGAGGGAGCAGCGCTGCCTGCTCCCTCCCGTCCGCTGCTGGCGATGATGGCGGCAACCCCTATCAGGTGCTCGCTGCCGCGATCAACGCGCAGATCGCGATGATCTACCACACCAGCGTCACGTTGGTGCAGTATCCGAGCCAGGGCAACTTCCTGTGGTATTACGAGAATGCCAATCAGGTATTCAACAACGGCACATTCGGCTACGTCAGCGCCCGGGTCAGCCCGGGCGAGGCCGCAGGCTTGGCCATGCTCTCCGGGCCCGGCGGCTATCCCAACGCCTACGCCCAACTGCTGTCGCAGATCGAGTACGGGATCAGCGCGGCCGACACCGCGGCTCATAGCCAGAGCGCGATCACGTCAGCCGGCTACGGCAACCAGGTTCTCAGCGCCCTCAGACAAGCGACGCGTCAGCCGACTGCCGCAAACGGCGGAATGCTCACCGTCGACCCCGACACCGGCGCCGTCTCGGCGACCTGCCAGGTCGGCTACGGCGTCAACACCCCGCTGGCCACCATCTCCAACGGCCTGCAGTCCGGCCAGCCGACGGTGACGGTGCAGGTCCCGGCCGGCAACGGCAGCACCGCCACCATCAGCTACCCGGGTTGCCAACTGGTGGCGGTGCGGCAGGCGGCCTGGCAACAGGCCACCAACACCGGCTGGTATTACGCCGACCCGCTGGCCCAGGCCTGGCGCAACGGCCAGCAGGACGTCACCGGCTACCGCTTCGTCAGCCAGCCCAGTTACAACCTCGGGCCGCTCAGCTCAGGAGGCGACTTCGGGCGGCTGGTCAGTCTGCTGATCAGTGACACCCCCACCGTCACGTTCAGCGCCCCCAGCTCAGCGGCCTTGGTGGACGTCGTGACGCCCGACGTGGTCGTCGGTTTCTACGACTCGCTGAGCCTGCTCAACCTGGGCCAGTCGGCTAGCACGGAGTCACTTGCCCTGCCCAGTTCGGCTGCGGTGCAGAGCGAGCCGACGGTGCCGCAACTGCAGCAGAGCGCGTACGTGGTCGGCGCCTGCCTGGATTTCATCTCGCAGGACTGATGGCTCAGCTCTCTGCAGCTGGAGCCGGCTGCGGTGGCACGCTTGCGACTGCGGGGGTCGGGAATTGGGTGCGCAGGAAACGGTCCCAGACCCGGTCGGGCATCAACCGGCGCTGGTTGACCAGGTAGTGCGCCGACGGGGTGACCCGCACCCGGATGGGGGCACGCCGAGCGGTGATGGCGCGGGCGATCACCTTGGCGACGTCCTCGGCGTCACCGCCGAGCCTGGCCAGCGCTCCCTGCTCGTACACGGTCTGAGTGGCTCGGGCCACGCTGGCGTTGAAGTCGTCGTAGGGCCCGGCCTCGGCGGCGGGCTTGGGCACTTCGGCGACGGCTCGCTCGCTGAACGATGTCCTGATGATCCCTGGCTGAACGATGCTCACGCCGACGCCGAACCCGGCGACCTCGAACCGGAGAGCGTCGGACAACGCCTCGACGGCGTATTTGGTGGCGTGGTAGGAGCCGCCGCCGGGGAAGGTGAAGTTCGCCCCCATCGAGGACACGTTGACGATCCGTCCCCTGCCTTGCTGTCGCATGGACGGCAGGACGAGCTGGCACATGCGCAGCAGGCCGAAGACGTTGGTCTCGAACTGGCGGCGGACGTCGTCCAGGGCCAGGGTCTCCAATGCGCCGGACTGGGAGTAGCCGGCGTTGTTGACCAGGGCCCCGACCGCGCCGGCCTCGGACACGACGGTGTCGACCGCGGCGCGCATCGAGTCCTCGTCGGTGACGTCGAGCGACAGGGTCCGGCAGCCCGCTGCCTCCAACGCCGCCAGGCTCTGCCGCTGACGGGCTGTGGCGTACACGGTGTGCCCTCGACGGGCCAGCAGCGCGGCGGTGGCCTGGCCGATGCCGGAGGAGCAACCGGTCACCACGACCGCGCCGACCGATGACGACATGGGGGCTCCCTCGCGGCTGGGCTTACGCGCTGACCACAGCGTAGAGGATCTTGTCGCCGCCATAGGTGAGCTGGCTGAACGCCTGCCAGCCGCCATTGCCGATCACCTTGGGGGTGTTGACGTCGCGGTGGTGGTCACGGTGATGGAGCAGCTGTCCCGGACCGACTTCAGGTGAAGGACATCCTGAAGGCGAGATCACGGCCGCATGACTCCACCGGGCATCAACTTCTTGGCGACGCTGCTCACCATGGCCGGAGCCCCCGAGTTGTACTCATACGGCGGGCCTTTGAGCAAGATCGCCACGGCGTAGCGGTCGCCGTTGACAAAGCCGGTGGAGTTGAAGTCCGAGGCGGCGCTCCAGTCGTCGTCGTCCTGGCCCCAGCCCTGCTTGACGGCGGCGTTCGGGTCGGCCTGCTTGAGGCCGAAGAACTGGTACGTGCCGTCGGAGCCGTATTCGGTGGCCTGGTGCATGGCCTTGGACAGCCACGGCCAGACCTTCGGGTCGGCTTTGACCTTGGCGTAGAAGCGGACCATGCCTGCCGCGCTGATCTTGGCGTTGGACCACCAGCCGACCTGCATCGGCGGCTCTCCGAGGTCGGGGATGCCGTAGTGCTCGGCGATCCAGGGCGTCACCTGGTCCGAGCCCGCCAGCCCGTACAGGGCGTCCATGGCTCCGTCGTCGGACTGGGCGATCATCCGGTACGCGGTGTCGGCGGTGTCCCCGGTCATCTGCCCGTTCAGCAACAGCCGGGTGGCCACGAACACCTTCACCACCGACTCCGCGGCGAACATGTTGGCGTGCTCGCTGGCGCCCCAGAGCGTGCCGGTCCTGGTGTCCAGGACGGCCACCCCGACCCGGTATCCCCGTGAGGTCGCGTAGTCAGCCGCCGCCTGGATTCCGGCGCCCCCGATCGGAACCCGGGCGGGAGAGGGGGCGGACTTGGCCGACGCGGCTTCGGTCTGCGACGGGCTCGCTGAACGCGACGCCGTGCCCGGCGCGGTGGCCGCGGACGGCGCGCTGGCCGCGGACGAGGGCGTGGCCCCGGCCTCGGACGGTGAGGTCGTGGGGGCCGCTTCGCGCGTGGGGGAGGCCGAGGCGCTGGACCGGGCTTGGGTGTCGGGCTCGGCGCCGCCCGGCGGGAGGACACCGAGACCGAACAGGGCCAGGACGCTCGCGCACGCGAGCAGCGATGCAAGCGCGTACCGCCGCCGTCTGAAGGTGCGAGCAGCGACTGGGCCAGGACGTTTTCTGGGCATCCATTTCAGTGAACCATCCTTTGCCCAGCCTCGCCGGTAGCGGCAGGGCGGGGGTGACGCAAAACGCCTCGACCAACCCCGAGGACGTGGCCCAAGATCACTGTCATGGGCCTACGCATCCAGTGCTTGTGCATCCAGACCTCTGACCCTGCTCGTCTTGCCGCCTTCTGGCAGTCGGCCTTGGACTGGCGCCGCACGCATGCCGAGGACGATGAGGTCGTGCTCGAGCCACCGGCCGGCAGCCCCGAGGACGGCGTCGCGCCGGATTTGTTGTTCCTACGCGTGCCCGAGGAGAAGGCCGGCAAGAACCGCCTGCACCTGGACCTCCGGCCACAGGACCAGGACGCTGAGGTGGCCAGGCTGGAGGAGCTGGGCGCCCGGCGCCTCGACGTGGGCCAGGGCTCGGGTGTCAGTTGGGTCGTGATGGGCGATCCGGATGGGAACGAGTTCTGCGTGCTGCGAGCGCTCACTCGACAAGAGCTCGCAGACCATCACGCAGAGGTGGGCTGAGCGACGGTGGGCTGAGCCACGGTGGGCTGAGCCACGGTGGGCTAAGCCACGGTGGGCTGGGCCTCGGTCCACTCGGCCAGCTCGCCGAACACGTAGGTCTGCCCGCCGACCGGGACGCGAGCGTCGTTGTCCACGGCGTACTGGGTGACTCGCAAGGCGGCGTGTCCAGCGCGCTCGGCTTCGGGGATGAAGCCGAGACGGAACGGCAGTTCCTCTCCCGGGCCGAGCGCCAGGCCGGTGATGCCGGCCGCGGGATCTATCACCCGGTACATCCCGTGCCCCACGGGTTCCAGATGGTCGGCGAGCGTGGCGAGGCCGCGAACCCGTTCCAGTGCGACGTCGCCGCGGGGCGCCAGCGCGAGCCAGCCGTCGAGCGGATCGACTGGCCGTGCCCACCTGTCCAACGGCTCGAAGGCGATCTCGGTGACCACCTCCCAGTCGGCGTGGTTGGCCACGACGAGCTCTCCGAGCCAGTCAGCGGCGACGGGCACGATGTGGATGTTGCGCCAGCCCACGTGGCTGAAGGTCAGGGCGTTCTGGTTGAGGTTGGGGCCCTGAAAGCCCTCGAACGGCGACGCGGCGGCCTTCGACACCACCGCCAACAGGCAGAAGTGCCCGTCGTCGCCCGGATAGTCAGCGGGGTTGGGAGTCGAGGGCCACGCGAACGTCAACAGGGTCTGCTGCCCGGCAGCGATCGCCCCGATGGCTTGGGGCGGCGCGACCAGGCCGCCCTGGGCCGGGTTGGCGCCGTCCCACGGCTGCGGCCAGGACAGCCCGGCGCCCGCCTTGGCCCAGTGCAGCCGCACCACGTCCGTGCCCGAGCTCGAGCCCGGATAGGCTCCGCTGCCCCGATTGGTCAGGCGCACATAGACCGCACTCGGTTGCCCGCCCAGGATCGGCTCGCCGACCAGCACGCCGTCGGCGCTCTGCCGGACCCAGATGTCAGGGCTCTCCCAGCCGATCGAGGTCGTGGCGTTGGGGCCCGATCCCGGGTCGGCCAGGTTGTCGCGCAACGTCAGGCGCGGTGTGCCGAAGGTCGACTCGATCAGGGTGGTGTAAACGGTCTGGCTGGCGCCGTTGTCGAGAGTGAGGGCCCAATGGTGTCCATTCGGATCCTGGGAGTCGCCCTGGTTCCACCACCCGGGCGCGGAGTTCCCCCACCAGTTCCAGCCGATGAGGACGTCGTCGTTGGCCAGGCAGAATCGCTGCCAGTCGCTCCACTGCGCCTGGGCGATGGCGAACGTGCTTCCGAAAGAAGGCCTTCCGTTCGGCCCGGCGTCGATCGCGATCTCACCGACCTGCACCTTGACGCCGTTGGCGCGCGCCCAGTTGACGGTGGCGCCGCACGCGTCACTGAGCGCCGTCGGGCTGGTGAGGCCCAAGCCCGAGTAGCAGTGCACGGTGACCGCGAGGTTGGCCAAGGGGTCCACGAGGGTCGACCATCGCGCTGCGCTGCCGTTGCTGACAAACGAGCTCGCGGCGGTGTACGCCATGCCGGGCACGAAGATGACGTTGGCCGCCCCGGCCGCGCGGATCGCCGTGATCGCTGCCTGGGCGCTGTCGAACCACCCGGTCAAGCTGATCCCGACATCGCCGGGCTTGTCGCCGGATTCGGCGTGCGTGTGCGGCTCGTTCATCAGGTCGAAGGCCACCCGCTGGTCATTGCCGGTCGCCGCGTTCACGGCTACGGCGAACTTGGCCCAGAAGTCGGCGAAATCGGTAGGGGTGAACGCCGCGCCGCCGTAGACGACGTCGGTGTCCCCGGACGCGGCGTTGTACTGCCAGGGAGCGAGCGTGACTGCCATGCCCCGGGCCAGGAACCGGGTGACCAGGCCGGTCAGGTCAGCCCAGTAGGCGGCGTAATTCGCGCCAGGCGCCGGCACCGGACCGCCGAGCGTCGACTGGGCCGCCTCCCACGTGAACATCAGCCGTGCCGAGGTCATCCCCTTGGTCTGGTACCAGTCGAGCAGGGCATTGTCATAGGTGGGGTAATCGGTGCCGCGTACCGGCCCGGCCGCCCGATCGAAGGCGCCGAGGTTCATGGACACGTGGTTCACGCCATTGCGCTGCGCGCCGAGCATGTGGTTCGCCGGATACTTCACGGGGCGCCCCTCTCTGCAGTAGGCCCTGAGATCCATGGTGGATCGATAGCGCAGAGCCGGTGGCGAGTGCCCGTGATACACGTATCAGCTGGCGGGTGGCTCGAACGGGCGCATGGTCATGCCGCTGCCACCGCGTACCGACCTGATCGAGCCGTCCGGCTCGAACTCGTAGCGCGCCAGCTCGCCGATCGAGCCGCCGCCTGGCCCGCTGACCATCTTCAGCGTGCTGTCGTCGAGGACTTCAAGCGCCACCGGGTCCTCGGCCGGGTTGGCGATCAGGGGGTTGATCCCGAACAGCCGGCCGCCGAGCAACGCGACATCCTGCACTCCCCACAGGGTGGAGAACCGGCCGGTGAACCTGGCGCCGTCCGGCGCAGGCTGGTGCGAGGCCGATTCGGCCAGGTCCATCAGGCGGAACAGCGCCATGGCCAGCGGCTCAGCCGGCCCGTCGATGGCGTTGGTCAGCACCGACACCACGGTGCGGCGCTTAGGGCAGGCGAGGGTTCTGGTGATGTGCCCGGGATAGCCGCCGCTGTGGCCGAACAACTCGTGCTCGCCGACCCGGTTCAGGAACACGCCCAGCCCGTAGCCCGACTCCGCCTCCTTGACGTCCCACTGCCGGTGCCGCAGCTGGCGCGAGGAATCGTGACTGAGCAGCCGGTCCTCATCAGGCAGCAGGGCGCTGTAGAAGCTCGCCAGCTCGGTGGCGGTGGAGAAGAATCCGGTGGCCGGCCCGAGGGCGGCGGTGTCGACGTGGTCGATCACCGCTCGCTCGGGAGCGTAGGAGAGCGCGCTGTGCCCGGCGGCGAACTCCTCTCTTCGCTCGGCGGTGAGTTCTGGGCCTGTGTCGGACAGGCCGAGCGGGTCGAGGATCTGTTGCTGGATCGCTTCGTCGAAGGCGGCGCCGGTCACCTGCTCGATCACCAGGCCGAGCACGCCGTAGGCGATGTTGGAGTACTTGAACCGCTCGTGCCGGGGCAGCACTGCCGCCGAGGGTTCGGCCGCTAGCCGCGTCAACTCCTCCCGGTCGGGATAGGGGCGCGTCAGCTGCCAGAAGTCGCCGTCCTCGCTGTCGCGGATCACCCCGCCGCCGTGGCTGAGAAGCTCCCGCAGGGTGATCTGGGCCAGGGCGCTGCCCACCAGGCCTGGCACGTGCGCGGCGACCGGATCATCGAGCCGCAGCCGGCCCTGCTCGACCAGCCGCAGCGCCAGCACGGCGGTGAATGTCTTGGAATGCGAGGCGATCCGGAACAGATGCCGTTCGGTGAGCGGCGTGCGGGCCGGCTCGTCGGCGTAGCCCAGCGCCGCCGACAGGCGTCGCTGGCCGTCCTGGGCCACGCAGACCTGGACGCCGGGAACCCGCAGGAACCAGCGTCGGTAGCCCAGCCAGCCGCGGTAGTAGTCCAGAGTGTCCTGCCCGACCATGCCCGACCGCCTTTCTGCCCGCGACCGGCCGTCGCGTTGCTGGCAGCCTACAAACCAGCACGCCAGTGACCGTCGGCGACGGGAGATCTCACCCTTTGCCGATCAGCAACAGCTCGTACAGCACGGGCGCGCCGGCGCGGTGGTAGGCGGTGAACAGGTGGCTGGAGCGCAGTTGGCCGCCGGGGTTGAGGTGAGGCATCAGCCGTGGCAGCACTGTCATCAGGTCCTCGACCATCTCCAGGCATCCGACGGCGGTGACGAGGTCGAAGGACTCGGTCAACCCGGTGACGTGACTGGAGATGTCGGCGACCTCGAAGTGCGCGTCGGGCGCCTTGAGAGCGGCGTGTCGCAGCATGGCCGGGGACAGGTCGCTGGCCCACAGCCTCGCCTGCGGGAAGGCGGCGCGGACGACCTCCAGCGTCTGCCCGGTGCCGGTCCCCAGATCCAAAGCCGTGCGCACCTCGACGTCCTGCGCTGCGAGCGTGCGCAGCACGCCGGCCAGGTACTGGTTCGGAGTCCAGGCGCCGTCAGCGGTGTGGGCGTCGTAATCGGCGGCGTGAGAGTCGAAGTAGCGGCGATGCGCCTGCCTCTGGTCCATTCGCTGATGCTAGGACCGGTCGAGCCGGCTCGCAGGGCCTCATCCGGGGCCTGCGGGACCGACACGAGGCGGGAGGATAGGAGGCGGGAGGATAGGTAGGGGCGGGCCAGCGGTTAGCGTGGCTGGGTGAGCATCGAGGTCAAGCCCGCGACACTGGCACGCTTCGATGATGTCGCGTTCATGCTCGGGCCGAAGAACCCTCAATCCTCGGTGTGCTGGTGCCTGAGCCACCGGGTGGACTCCAAGACCAATCGGGAGCTCGTCGGACCGGCCCGGGGCGAGTTCGTCCGCGAGCTCTGCGGCCGCGAGATCTCGCCAGGCGTGCTGGCCTACGAAGGTGACGTCGTCGTCGGGTGGGCCGCGGTGGCGCCGCGATCGGAGCTGCCCTTCGCCAGGTCCAGAAAGATCCCGCACGTCGATGACCTGCCGGTCTGGTCGGTGTGGTGCATCCGAGTGCGTCCTGGCCACCGCGGCAGGGGGATCTCACACGCCTTGCTCGACGGCGCGGTCGCCTACGCCCGGTCCGAGCACGCGCCGGCTGTCGAGGGCTATCCGGTGGACAACCAGGGCGCCAAGGTCGACCTCACGACGGCCTATGTGGGCACCCGGAAGCTCTTCG
Organism: Jatrophihabitans sp.; assembly: GCA_036399055.1. Lineage (NCBI taxonomy): Bacteria > Bacillati > Actinomycetota > Actinomycetes > Jatrophihabitantales > Jatrophihabitantaceae > Jatrophihabitans > Jatrophihabitans sp. The sequence goes on along the minus strand of DASWNX010000046.1, from coordinate 81,211 downwards.
AGCGAGCCGGCTTCACCAAGGCCGCCGACACCGGCGCCGTCTCCGGCGGATTTCCCCGCGTGCTCATGCGGCTGGACCTGCTTCCTGCAGTCGTCTAGGCCCGCTCGACCTGTGGCTCGGCGATACAATCGCCGGGTCAGAAGTTCGGAGGCTTCTAGGGCAGGACACGCATCGGTGACCCTCTCGAACTCATCGCTTCCTCGCTTCCACCTGGCAGTGCCGGTCGACGACCTGGCCGCGGCGCGGCGCTTCTACGGCGAGGTGCTGGGTTTGGCTCAGGGTCGCAGCGCCGACACCTGGGTGGACTGGAACCTGCACGGCCACCAGTTCGTCACGCACCTGGTTCCGCACCGCGCCGAGCGGGTCCATAACCCAGTCGACGGCCACGACGTGCCGGTGCCGCACTTCGGGCTTCTCTTGCAGGTAGCTCAGTTCCAGGAGCTCGCTGACCGGCTGCGGGCAGCAGGCGCGGAGTTCGTCATCGAGCCGTACCTGCGTTTCGAGGGTCAGGCCGGCGAGCAGTGGACGATGTTCCTCCTCGACCCGGCGGGCAACGCCTTGGAGTTCAAGGCCTTCGCTGACGACGCCCAGGTCTTCGCCGTCTGAGAACTGGCAGGTTCATCGTGTCCAGGTTGATCCTGATGCGCGGCCTGCCGGGTTCGGGCAAGACGGTCGAGCTGCGGTTCTTAGACGCGCCACTGTCAGAGTTGCTGCGCCGAGTGGGGACCCGCAAGGCTGCGGCTGGCGACAGTGAACCGCTCATCACCGGCGAGCGCCTTGCGGAATGGAGCCAGCGGTCTCAAGCTCCCGATGAGGCTGAGCTGGGGCTTTTCGACACACCGGAGACGATCTGAGGCCACTGCGGGATGAGGAGTGTCATCACCTGTCAGTCGATCATGTCCACCAGGTCGCCTACGGCTAACGTGCCCCAGCTGACGACAAGGCCTACGACGAGCTTCACCGACAGCGGAATGGCCAGGCCGGACTTCTCACTGAGAACGGTGTACGCCGGAGGTAGGTAAACGGTGGAGAGAAGAAGGTAGAAGACTCCGGGAACGGGGTGCACCAAAAACGCGTTCAACACGCCGATCATGAAGAAGACCACGCCGAACAACCAACCGATCAAGCTGGAGACCGTTGGATTGGAGTTAGCGCTGTGTGTTCTCACGGGGCCCACCTGCTCTTCCTACCACGCCTGAGCCACTGAAATCGGCTCTCAGCCGGGGTGCTGGGCCCGGCGGCACGGCGTGCGCCAAGTGGCGCGAACGGCTGCGGAGGATGTCGGCGGTGAGGCGGTCCGAACCGCTGACTTTTACCGTTTCGCCGGTTACTGTTCGAGTCTCACACCTACCCCCCGCAGCAGGAGAAGAACCTCGTGCACCTACTCACCTACGGCGTTCTAGGCGCCGTGGCCGCCACGCTCACCAGCATGGCGGCCATCCCTTCAGCCACCGCGGCGCCGGCTCGGGCCGAGTCGCCAGCGGCGGCGAGCCGTTCGGACAACCGCCCCGGACCTCTGACTGCCCGCCAGGACTCCCGGCGCAAGGCGGCGCAGAAGCTCATCCTGTCCGGCAAGGCATCGCCCGGTGAAGACGGCGTCGTCCAACTGGCCGACGACAAGTACTACCAGGCGGCGGTGACCGGCACCGGCCACGTCTTCACCATCCTCTCCGAGTTCGGCGCCTCGGGTAGCGGCAAGCTCGGCACCACGCCAGGGCCGCTGCACAACTCGATCGCGCGACCGGATCGCAGCCTCGACAACAGCACGGTGTGGACGAGCGACTTCAACCGCGCGCACTACCTCGACCTTCTCTTCGGCGCCGGCGAGTCGTTCAAGAACTTCTACACGGCCCAGTCGGCAGGCGCCTACACCGTTGACGGCGACGTCAGCGACTGGGTGCAGGTCTCGGGCAACGCCTCCACCTACGGCGACAACACCGTCGAGGACACCGGCGGCGCCTGGCAGTTCATCTCCGACTCCGGCAACGCGTGGTACGCCGCGCAGGTCGCCGCCGGGCGATCAGAAGCCGACATCAAGGCGCAGCTGGCGTCATTCGACGTCTGGGACCGCTACGACTACGACAGCGACGGCAACTTCGACGAGTCGGACGGGTACCTGGACCACTTCCAGGCGGTGCACGCCGGCGAGGGCGAGGACGGCAACGGCGGCGAGGACGCGATCTGGTCGCACCGCTGGTACGTCAACCAGACCGACTACGGCCTGACCGGCCCGACGGTCAACGGCACGCAGGTGCGCTTCGGCGGCGCCCAGATCGGCAACACCGGCTACTGGATCGGCGACTACACCGTCGAGCCGGAGAACGGCGGGCTCGGCGTGTTCGCCCACGAGTTCGGCCACGACCTCGGCCTGCCGGACCTGTACGACACCAACGGCGGCGACAACGGCACCGGCTTCTGGACCATCATGTCCGCCGGGTCATGGCTCAGCCACGGCACGGTCGACATCGGCAGCACGCCGGACCACATGGGTCCCTGGGAGAAGCTGCAGTTGGGCTGGCTGTCCTACTCGGTGGTGTCCCCGGGGCAGAACGGCAGTTACACGCTGAGCCCGGCGGCTGTCCAGACCACCGGGCAGGCCCAAGCGCTGGTCGTCGATGTGCCCGATCAGGCTGTCCAGAAGACCCTGGCCACGCCGCATTCAGGCAGCTACGCCTGGTGGACTTCCAGCGCCGACGACCTCAACACGACGCTGACCCGCAGCCTCAACCTGAGCGGTGTGCGCACCGCGACGGTGCAGGCCAGCGCCTGGTATGACATCGAGGACGGCTATGACTACCTGCACGCCGAGTACTCGACGAACAATGGGTCCACCTGGACCGAGGTCGGCAGTCCGCTGACCGGATCGTCCAACGGACGCTGGGGCACCTTGAGATACTCCGTCCCTGGTGGTCAGCAGACGCTGTTCCGGTTCCGTTTCCAGAGCGACAGCGGCGTGCACCTGGCCAACGCGTTCCTCGACGACATCACGGTGAAGTCCGGTGGCGCCACGCTGCTGACCGACAACGTCGAGTCCGGTGACAACGGCTGGAGCGCCGTGGGCGGGTTCAAGCGCAGCACCGGCACCGAGTCGACGAGCGGAGACCGGTACTACCTCGCCGAGAACCGCGCCTACGTCGGCTACGACGCGACGCTGCGGACCGGGCCGTACCAGTTCAGCCGGGGCATCACGGCGCCGAACTACGTCGAGCGGTTCCCGTACCAGGACGGCATGCTCGTGTGGGCCGTGGACGAGACCTACACCGACAACAACACCGTCGACCACCAGGGTCACGGGTTGGCGCTGCCGGTCGACGCGCGGCCGGCGCCGTTCACCTACTCCGACGGCACCATGCCGGGCAACCGGCGCCAGCCCTTCGACGCCACCTTCGGGCTGCAGGCGACCGACGCGGTCGCATTGCACAAGGAGGTCACAGTGGGCACCGGAAAGAACGCGACGGTCCAGACGTTGACGGCCTCGGCCCCCTCGAACGCGGGTATCCCGACCTTCACCGACTCCGTTCGCGACGCGTACTGGTCCTCGGCCAACCCGCTGTCATCGGCGCTGGTCGCAGGGCACGGTGTGAAGATCACCGTGACCAGCCAGGTGACCAACGGGGCGCTCACCGTGACGGTGAACAACCCGGTGGCCTAAGGCCTCACGCAGTGCTGGACGGGCCCGCCTCGGATCTCCGGGGCGGGCCCTTCTATGTCCTGACGCGCCCAGCCGCTTGAGATGGGAGCAGGACAGCCGGGTCGTGAGGAGCGGCTGGCTGGCTCGGGAGGAGCGGCCGGCTCCTGAAAACCGGCTGGCTGGCTCGGGAGGAGCGACGGGGGTGGAAAGGCCCTATTTCAGGGCGTCCACCGCAGGCGCAGGCAACTCCTTCAGCGCGCTGACCGGCGACAGCGCCAGCGGCACGAGCAGGCTCGCCGAGATCACTGCGAGGATCGCCAGCGCGGTCCGCAAGCCGACAGCGCCGGCGATGAAGCCACCGATCGGGCCGGCCACCGCGCCACCTCCGAACAGCAGCATTCGGAAGACCGCGTTCATCCGGCCCATCAGCGCGGCCGGCGTACACGTCTGGCGCAGGCTGATCATCACGACCTGAACCACGCCGAGGCCGAGGTAGCTGATGAAGAACGACGCGACGAACATCACGGCCACGACCTGCTTGGGCCCATCGGCTAGCGGGATCAAGGCCGGCGCCAGGAAGATCGCCGCCATGGAGTAGAGGTACACCCGTCCGAGCGGGAACCGACCGATCACCTTGCGGGAGATCGAGGCGCCCAGCAGGCCGCCGACGGCTGAGGCCGACAGCACGAACCCGAGCATGAACGGGGACAGGCCGGCTTCGCGGATGGCGTAGACGATGAACAGCGTCTGCACCGAGATCATGCAGAAGTTACAGGCCGGGCCCATCAAGACCAGCGGACGCAGGATGCGGTCGCGAAGCACCCAGTTCCAGCCCTCGGCCAGTTCGGTGCGCAGTCTCCGATTGGCGACCGGCGGGGGAGGCTTCTCCTCCGCCTTGATCAGCATCAGCGTGATCAGCGAGGCGAAGTAGGAACAGGCGTCGACGATCAGGGCTATCGGCGCCGTCAGCGCGCCCACCAGCATTCCGGCGATGCCCGGGCCGGCCACATCGGCCGAGGAGGAGGTGACACCGAGCTTCGCGTACGCCTCGACGTAGTCCTTCGGGTCTCGAATCAGGCTGGGCACGTACGACATCCAGCTCACGTCGAAGAGCACCGACGCTATTCCGATGCCTCCGGCGATGAGCAGCAATGGAGTCATGCTCAGATGGTCGGTGTAGGACAGCAACGGCACCAGCGCGATGAGCGCCATCCTCAAGAGGTTGGCGAACAGCATCACCGGCCGCCGTCGCACCCGGTCGACCCACACCCCGAACAGCAGGGCCAGACCGAAGTAAGGCACCAGCTGCGCGAAGCGCAACAGGCCGACCTGCTCGGTGCTCGCGTTGAACACGAGCACCGCGGTCAGGGGGAGGGCGAGCGTCGTGACCTGGGTCCCGAACAGGGAGATGGACTCACCCAGCCAGAACATGACGAAGTCGCGATTACGCCACAATGACGGCCGCGGAGCCGCCTCGACAGCTTCCTCCGGGCCAGTGCTCGTCGAGGTCATCGGAGTCTTTCGTGACAGGCAGCGAGGAGGTTTTCCTCACATACCGTACCAGCCAGACATACCGCGAAGGAGTTCATGCCAGGACGCCCCAGTCCTCTAGGGCAACAGGTAGTCGTCGACGGCGCGGCCCAGCTCGGTGAGCGAGTCTCCCGTCCAGATCGAGTAATGATCTCCGGGCACCACCAGCTCGGTGAGATTCGGGCTCACCTTGTCCCACCGCATGTACTCCCGGATCGAGTCCCCGGCCCTGATGTGCATCGCGTCGCCGTGGTAGTCAGCGGTGATCTCATGGGTGTAGAGCGCGTGAAGATGAGCTCGGAAGGTGACGTAGCGGCTCAGCAGCATCTCCGCGTCAATCTCCTCGGGCAGCAACTCGGCACGCTCCACCCGGGTGAACAACTCCGCGGGTTCGGCGCTGTCAGGCGCGTCGGCGATCGCCCGGACGAAGTCTTCGTGCGCCACCCCTGACATCCCCGCCAGGTCGTACAAGAACCTGGTGACCACGGCCTTCTCCGGCGGAAACTCAGTTGTTGTGGGCAGGGTGGCGTCCACGATCACGAGCCGGGCCACGTGCGCGCCGGCAGCGGTCAGCCGGACCGCCATGTCGAAGGCGAGCGCGCCGCCGAAGGACCAGCCGAGCAACTGGAAGTCACCGGTCGGCTGGAATTCCAGCAGGAGGTCGCAGTACTGCTCGGACAACCGCTCCATGTTGTCGACCGGGGCGCGGTCGTTGTCAAAGCCGGGCGCCTCGAAGCCGTAGACCGGTTGGTCGGCGTCGAGCAACCGCACCAGGCCGCTGTAGGCGTAGGCAGACCCCGAGACGGGGTGAACGCAGAACAGCGGTGGCCTGCTCCCCGAGGCTTGCAGCGGTACGAGTAGTTCGACGTCCTCAGACACTGGCCGGGCCGGTCTTGGCGGCCACCAGCTCGTCGATGGTGGCCGAGATCGCCTCGACCGTCGCGTTGGCGTAGAGCTTGCGGATGTTGATCTTCACCTTGAAGCCCTTGTTGATCCTGCTGACGACCCGCATGGCCTGCAGGGAGCTGCCGCCGATATCGAACAGGCCGGTGTTGACGCCCAGACTGCCGGCATCGACGCCCAACACGTCGGCGAAGATGTCGACCACGGCCCGCTCGGTCGGGGTGCGCGCTTCGACGACGGCCGAGTTCAGCTCCGGCGCCTGGTCCTCCGGCTCGGGCAGGGCCTTGCGGTCGATCTTGCGGGCGGCGGTCAGCGGGAACGCGTCGAGCACCACCCACGCGGTGGGCACCATGTACTCCGGCAGTCGAGTCGCCAGGTGATCTCGGACCTCTCGGAGGTCAGGAGCCTGATCGCCCTTGCTGGTCAGGTACCCGACCAGCTGGTTGTCACCCTGACGGTTCGGGCGCATCACCACGACCGCCATCCGAACCGCGGGATGGGTCAGCAGCGCCGCCTCGATCTCACCGAGTTCGATACGCAGGCCACGAAGCTTGACCTGGGTGTCGATCCGGCCCAGGAAGTCGATCTCACCCTGACGGTTCCATCGCACCAGGTCGCCGGTGCGGTAGACCAGCCGCTCGGGGTAGTAGGGATCGGGCACGAACTTCTCCGCGGTCAGATCGGGACGGTTGAGGTAGCCCAGGGCCAACGCCCCGTCCTCACCGCCCACCAGCAGCTCGCCGGGAATGCCTGGTGGCACGAGGTGCATGAACTCGTCGACGATGTAGAGCTGCCGGTTGACCTGGGCATGCCCGATCGGTGGAGAGGTCTGCCACTCGATGTGCTCGCACTCGTATTCGGTGCAGGCGATCGAGGCCTCGGTCGGACCGTAGAGGTTGACGAATCGGCGACCCGGCAGGTTCCACTTGTTGACCAGCTCGGCGGGCACCGCCTCGGCGCCACCCATCACGTACTTGAGATCGGGGTAGGGCCCAGCCTCCACCAGCGAGAGCATCGCCGGGGACAGTCCGGCGTAGGTTACGCGCTGGTCGCGCATCAGCTGTGCCAGGCCCTCGGCGGACTGGCCTTCCTCCGGGGACACCGCGACCACTCGGGCGCCGACCAGGAAGGCGGTCCAGATCTCGCCCTGCGACATGTCGAAGCTCAACGCCGGCAACTGCAGCAACCGGTCATGGGGCCCGACGTCGAAGGTGCGCCGGTAGGCCTCGGCGTAGAAGGAGACCCCGCGATGGGCCATCACGACACCCTTGGGGGTGCCGGTGGAGCCCGAGGTGTAGAGGACGTAGGCGACGGAGTCGCGGGTGGCCCACTCTTCCAGGGGCTCGGCCAGCGCATGAGCCTCGATGCTCGGCCAGTCCTTGTCGATCCAGACGGTCGACCATCCGGCGGGCTCGGGCAGCCGGCCGTCGAGGTCTGACCGGGTGATCACGATCGGCGCGGAGGTGTCCTCGATCATGAACTGCAGGCGAGCCGGCGGGTGTTGCGGATCCAGCATCGCGAACGCGCCGCCGGCCTTGAGCACTCCCAGCATGATGACGTAGGCGTCGACGTCGCGGTCGATCACGACGGCCACCACCTGCCCGTGCTGCAGCCCGAGAGAGCGCAGGTGCCTGGCCAGGTGCTCGGCCCGGCGGTTGAGCTCGGCGTAACTGACCTCGACGCCCTTGCAGACCACCGCTATGGCATCGGGATTGGCGGCGACGCGCTTGGCGAAGCCGATGTGCAGCGGCTCCTGCTCGTAGGGGACCACCTCGCCCTTGCCGAGCTCGACCAGTGACCGCTGCTCCTTCTCCGACAGCAGGGCTACCTGGGACAGGCGCAGGGACGGCGTCTTGGTGACGGTCTCCAGCACTGTCTGAAGGTGACCCATCATGGCTTGGATGCGCCACTTGTCGAACAAGTCGGTGGAGTACTCGGCGATGAGGCCGAGCTGGTCCTCGCCTTCCATGAAGCTCATCGACAGGTCGAAGCGGGCGTTGGCCGACTTCTGCTCCAGCAGCTCGGATTCGATCCCTGGCAACGGCAAGGCGCCGCCGGACACGCCGGTCCCCAGCAACTGGACTGCGACCTGGAACAGCGGGTTGCGGCTGGGATCGCGGGTCGGAGCCACCCGGTCCACGACCTGGTGGAAGGGGACCTCCTGGTGCTCGTACAGATCCAGGCTCGCGTCGGCCACCCGCTCCAGCAACTCGGCGAACGTCGGGTCGCCGGACAGGTCCGAGCGCAACACCGTCATGTTGATGAACAAGCCGACGACCGCTTCGAGTTCAGGCTCTGTCCGTCCCAGCATCGGAACGCCGACCGGGATGTCGTAGTGGCCGGTGTACCGGCTCACCACCAGCTTGAACGCCGCGACCAGCACCACGTACAAGGACACGTGGTGCTGCTGAGCCAGAGCACGCGCGGCAGCCAGCAACTCCGGCGAGAACTGCCACATCAGGTTGGCGCCGCTGTGGTTGGCCGAGGCCGGCCTGCGCCGGTCAGCGGGCAGGTCCAGGGTCGGAAGGGCGCTCAGCTTCTCCTGCCAGTACCGCAGCTCGGCTTCGAGCTCTTCGCCCTGCAGCCGCTGCCGTTGCCGCGCGGCGTACTCGGCGTAGTCCAGTTCGAGCTCTGGAAACTCCGGGCTTCGCCCGGACACCAGGGCCTGGTAGGCCTTAGCGAGGTCTGCGTTGAACGTGGAGGTGGACCAGCCGTCCATCACGATGTGGTGGAACTCCACGGCGAAAGCGTGCTGCTGCGGCCCCAGCTTGAAGAGCGTGAACCGGCAGAGCGGGCCGTTCTCCATGTCGAAGGCCGTCGCGGCCTGCTTCTCCAGCGCTTCTTCCAGCGCGCCCTGTTGGGCTTGCGCCGTCAAAGCGGTGAGGTCGAGGACGGCAAGCTCCACGTCAGCCGGTGGTTGGACCACCTGGTAGGGCGTGCCGTCGGCAGAACGGATCAGGGAACGTAGCGCGCCATGCCGGGCGACCACCACCGCGAGGGATCTTTGGAGGACGTCGACGTCCAGCGCGCCTTCAAGGCGCCAGGCCAACAGGATGTTGTAGGTGGTCTGTCCGGGAGCCATTTGCTCGAGGAACCAGAGTTGTTCCTGGGCGAATGAGAGTGCCAGCCGAGTTTCGTCTGCCGCAAGCTCGTTCTCGGATCTGTCGGTCGATTGCTCGCTCGTCGTCACCCTGTGGTTCTCCGTTCAAAATCATGCTGATTGGCCAAAATATAGTCGATGCGGCGCAGCCCCTCCGATAGTTCCGCCGGGGGGATCGCCACGCCGACCCGGAAGCCGCTGACGCCGCCCAGGGTCTCGGCGGGCATCAGCAGGACGCCCTGCTCCAACGCCTGGCGGCAGAACGACATCGAGTCCGAGCCGTCCAGCAGTTGGAACCAGCCGAAGGGCGTTTCCTCCGGCGGCGTCAGGCGCAGGGTGTCCTGGTGCTGGGCAGACCACCGGGTCAGGATGTCGATGCCCGCCGAAACCTCTCGGCGGTACTTGCTCAGGTAGTGCTCGCTGCGGCTCAGCACATCGCAGGCGAGCACCTCACAGAGCACCGAGTTGGCGATCGAGGTCAGGTGCTTGTGCTCAGCGCAGGCCTGGACGATCTCGGGAGCGCCGTACATCCAGCCCACCCGCAGGCCCGGGAACCCGTAGATCTTCGACAGCCCGGACACCGAGATGACTCGGTCGCTGTCGATCGCCGCCGACGTCGACAGGTCGGGCTCGTAGTTCTGGTCCAGCAGCAGGTAACCGTCGTGCTCGGTCACTGTTCGCAGCAGCGCGTCCAGTTCGGCGCGCCGCGCGCGCCGGCCTGTGGGATTGCACGGCGAGTTGACCACGATCATCCGCAGCCGGCTCGACACCCGCTCAGCCACTGCTGCCAGGTCGATCCCCAGATCCTGATCCAGGTCGATGGCCTCGACCTGGCAGCCCATCAGGTCGGGGGCATCCCAGGACTGCTGCCAGCCCGGCCGGAACGTGACCACCTGATCGCCGGGGCGCAACAAGGTGCTGTACGCCAGCGCCAGCGCCTCCTGAGCGCCGTGCGTCACGAGCACCGAATCAGCGTGCCCCTTGTACAGGCTTGCTATCTGCTCCCGTAACGGCTCGGTGCCGCGGTCAGCGCCGTAGCCGAGTTCGAGATCGGGCGGCAGGGTCAGCTCGCTGAGCCGCCCACCGTCGATGTAGCTGCGAGACAGGTCGATCTCGTACTTTCCCGGGGTGTCATCGAACACCCACTTGCGCATCGAGTAGTCGGTCCGGGGGCTAGGCCGAGACGCCAAGGTCACCTACCGCTCCTTAGTCACATGCTGAGGTGCTTAGTTACGTGCCGATGCGGCTTCGGTGAGCGCTGCCTGGTCGTGCTCGTCGCCGTACCAACGCTCCTGCCACCGGGAGAACGCGACGATGACGATGTCACGCTTGCCGGTCTCTTCGCCAGCCGGCTGCACGTCGGTCACGTCGTGGGCGACCGCTCGATCATCGATCAGGACGGCCGTGCGAGGCTCAAGCACTCCGGACCAGAACGGCTCGTCGGCGCCGAGCTTCCAGAGCCTGGTCTGGCCATCGGTCACCGCATTGCGCCGGAGCACGGCGATCATGACGAATTCATGGCCGTCCTGGTGCACGCCCTCAGGCGTGAGGACACCGGGCAGCTCCCGAGAGGCGGTCGTGCGGTTCTGGTGGACGTTGATCTGCCAGTCCTCGGCGGAGTCCAGCGGCAGGTGCTGGGCCGCGTAGCGGATCAGCTCGGTGAAGTCGACCTCGATCGGCTCGTAGCTTCTCTTGTACCCGCCGCCGACCGGGTTGAACTCCTTGAAGGCCGTGTAATCACGGTGCGGCAGCAACTTGAACTGCCACGCGGCGCCGTCCCAGGACAGCCGGTACTGCGAGAAGCGCTTGTACCGGGTGCCGTTGCCCATGTACGGGTCGTGTGGCAGCCGCTCGTAGCTGTCGAAGATCTCCTCGGAGATCTCGGGGAGGTCGACGAGTGAGAAGCCTTGGTCGTTCAGGGGCATGGCTACACCTTCCATAGGGAGTGGCAGGGCGCGCTGAAGTCTAGGTCAAGCTGGACGGAACCGGTCCCGGTCAAACCGGTTGGATCGATCCGGCCAGGCGCTCGTCGAGGTAGCGGGCGGAGGAGTTCAGCCGCCAGATGGCGCCGCGGGCGATGCCCTGCCGCATGGACTCCGAGGCAACCGACGGAGCGACGATGTTGTGGAACCATCCGGCCGCGTGCACCGAGTCGATGGTGATGTGCAACCGGTGGTAGACGATCCCGACGTCGGGCAGGCCGAGGCGTTCCCAGGCCGAGACCACTGCCTTGAACCGGTCGGGGACCAGCCATTCGGTCATGCCGAGAAAGCCCACTGCCTCGGGATAGAACTGCCGGTAGCGGCACAGCAGCACCGCGAGGTTTCCTGACAGCAGCGCGTTGGCGGTGAGCACCCGGTCGAGTTCTTCCTGGGTGATGGCGAAGACCTCGAAGATCTTGTTGAACAGCGTGGTGTGCACCTCGGCGGGGTTGCCGTTGCCCATCTCGTCCCAGAAGTTCGCCGCGATCTCCAACTTCGCCGGCCCGCTGGTGCCGACCTGCATCATCGCCAGCAGGTCGTCAAAGCGGCCGTCGACGACTGACTCCTGCAGGATGTAGGTGCGCAGGTCCTCCTCGCCGGCGTGGTGGCGGATGAAGTCGCGGTAGTAGGGGTGCTTGAACACCCGGTGCTCACGGGCGAAGGTCTTCAGCCAGCTGAGGTAGGCCTTGCCCTGGGTGGGCGCCTGCTCGAGCAGGCCGGCCGGGACGTGCTGGTTCTCGGCGGCGATGGTGGCGACTTCCAGCAGCCGGGTCACCTCGTGCAGCGCCACCGAGCCCTCGGCGGTGGGCCCATCGGGAATCTGGGTGGTGAGGTCATAGATGCGGGCGAGCAGTTTCTGCTGCCAGAAGAAGGCGTTGGGGTCAGTAGCCGCGGCCGCGTTCAGAGCGCGCACCGCGCTGACGGCCTGCACTCGCCCCACCTCGCCCAGGCCGCGGTCCACCTCTTCGGCCGGCAGTTGCAGCCAGCTCGAGATCGCGTGGGCGGTCTCGGCGAAATCGGTCGAGCCTGCGGGTACCGCTATGGACTGCGGAACGGACGAGGACATGAAGAGTGCTCCAGAGATCGAATGCCGCTACGCGACGCCGTGGGAGCAGCCGAGCCGCCTGTGGGCAGGCTCGAACAAGCTCCTGTCGCCAGAGTGAACGTGTTCACGCGGCGGACAGCGGCACGGAGGGGGCATTGGCGAGTGGGGGACAGGCCGAGGGCGTTCATAGTTCACCGACGCGTGCCTGCGACCCGGCGCATGCCTTTGGGGCCATACGCCGTGTCAAGGTGGCCACCTCGCCCGTAGGCGGGGTGTGCGTCCGATTGTCTAAGGTATCACGATTTGACGTAATTACAAGGGGTATGAGTGTTCAGTTCGTCAGATTGAGACTAAAGCCATGAGACCTGAGTAAGCGACGGAACGCTCACTGCGCCGGGGTGACTGCGGTCCTGGATAAAAGGCTCATGCTCTTTCAAGCGAATCCTTTGGCGCCTGCACAGGGTGCCCACGTCGGCCGCGCCCAGTCAAGGGTTTCTTGAGGACTGGGCGCAGACCACGAGGTGAGGACGCTGCGCTGGAGGCGTTTTTCAGCAGACACAGGCCGATGCCCGCGCTCGGCCGACTTGCTCGTCATGTCCGGAGGGACGGTGATCGGCCGTTGTGAAGCCTCTGTCCAGGCCAGGTGGGGGGTACGCAGATGGGGGGCCGTGACAAATCACCTCCGGAAATCTTCAAGCGCTTCGAGGCACGCCTCAGATGCGAGGTCGGCATTTATCGGCGGGGCCCCTGATAGCGAGTAATGCGCTTGTTCATTTACACAATGCTTTACATATGTGGGCCGGGGCTGGGGTTGGCAGCCACAAATGGCGTGAGGCGCACTCACCGAGTCTGCGATCGGCGTCACCTGTCACCTGTCAGAAAGCCGCTCCAGCACCGGCTCCAGCTCGCCGATGTCGCCGAGCAGGATGGAGGAGATCCCAAGCTCCTCGCGCAACTGCAGGAACTTCTCCACGAGCCGGTCGACGGACCCGATGAACAGGTGCGGTGAGTCGATCACCTCGTCCTCAGTGAGTTCGACGCCCGTTCGGGACCGCAGCTCGTCGATGACCCGACGAGCCTCGCCCCGCAGGTCGTCGGTGACCGTCACCGGCCACGTCGAGGGATAGATGTTGAACTCCAGGGAGCCGAATCGCTCACCCGCGGCCTCGGCCACCCACCCGATCTTCTCTCGCGTCGCCGCCAACGTCAGTGACGCGGCATCGACCCTGGCATTCGCCTTGATGCGAGGCGCCAACCCGACGATGTCGGCCTCCCGACCGGCCAGGGTCAGCGTGCGCCGACCGCCGCCGCCGATCATGAAGGGCGGATGCGGGCGTTGGACAGGGACGGGCTCAGCGGTGTAGTCGCTGATCGTGTAGTGCTCACCGGCGAAGCTGAACGGGGAGCCGGCGAACAGCCCCTTCAGCACGGTGATGGACTCGGCCAGGCGCGCCTGCCGGACCGGAGTCGGGTCGAACGTCATGCCGATGGCGTCGTACTCGGGCTTGTTCCAGCCGGCGCCGATCGCGATGTCCACCCTGCCGCCGGACAGGACGTCGATGCTCGCGAGGTCCTGGGCGAGCACCGCCGGATGGCGCAGGTCGTTGTTCATCACGAACGCCGACACCCGCAGGGTCGACGTCGCCGCCGCGACCGTTGCCATCGCCACCACCGGAGATAGCTGCCTGAGCAGGTGATCGGGGATCACCAGAGCGTGATAGCCCATCTGCTCCGCGCGTCGAGCGCGAGCGGCCAGCTCCGGACCGGTGACGATCTCATGGACGTCGGCAAGGAAGCGGAACGGGCGCATGCCCGCCATTATGGAGCCTCCACCGGGCGCCAGGGCGACTACTGCCTCGGCGCTGGCAGCAGTCGGTCAATCCTCGGTGTCGCCCAGCTGGTGCAGGTAGATGGCGTCGCCGGGCACCGCAGCCGAGGGACGTCGGGTGATCGACCGCAGCGTCTTGAGGTCGGCTTTCGGCTGCCGGCCGGCGTCGAGAAGCCCGTTCCGCTCCTGTTCGGTGTCCGTGAGCTGCGTGTAGCAGAAGCCGGCCAGGACGTGGCTGTCGAGCACCGCGTCGAGCAGGTCGCGGTAGCGGCGCACGAAGTCCTCCTCGCTCTCGGCCCTGCCGTAGCCGTTCCAGAAGTCATCTCCGGCCCGGTAGCTGATCCCTCCGAACTCCGTCAGCAGGATCGGCTCCTCGCCGCGGCGGAAGTCCTTGAGCAGGAGCGGGCGGTAGTACGGCTGCACCTCCTGCAGCGCCCGCTCCATCGCCGCGCTGTCGCCGTACCGCTCGCGCAGCGTCGCGCCGTCGCCCGCGTAGTCGTGCACGGTGATCAGGTCGGTGACGACGTGCTCCCAGCCGTCGTTGCCGACGACCGGCCGGGTGCCGTCCAGCGCCTTCGCCAGGAAGTACAGGGCCGAGACGAATGCCCGCTGCTCGGGGTTGTCCCGCAGGCTCGGCACCCCCCAGCTCTCGTTCACCGGCACCCATGCCACGACGCTCGGTGAGCTCACGTCGCGTTCCAACACTTCGAGGAACTCGCGTGTCGTGCGTGCCGCGGCGGTGGGAGACCAGGCGTACGCCGCCGGCAGCTCGGCCCAGACGGCGACACCGAGCCGATCACACCAGTAGAGAAAACGCGGGTCCTCGACCTTCTGGTGCACGCGCACGCCGTTGAAGCCGAGCTCGCGGATCAGCTCCACCTCGCGCCGCAACGCCTCCGCCGACGGCGCGGCAAGGTGGGACTCCGGCCAGTACCCCTGGGCGAGCACGAGTCGCAGGTGGTAGGGCCGGTTGTTGAGCAAGAAGCGGCCTCCAGAGATCCCCACCGACCGGAAGCCGACGTAGCTGGCGACCTCGTCCAGTGGCTGGCCGTCCTCGGCGAGCAGCGTCAGGCTCACGTCGAGCAGGTTCGGGTTCTCCGGCGACCAGAGCCACTTATGCCAGTCCAAACCCATCTGGGCACGCGGCAGGAAAACGTCACGGGTCAGCCCCTGTTGGCTGTCGGTCTCGGTCACGGTGTACGTGTCGGCGGCGAGCAGCTCCCCACCCTCACGAGTGACCCGAATCCGCACGGCGGAGCCGGCGGGCACCGCCTCCAGCGCGATCCGCGCGCGGATGGCCCCGAGCTCGTAGTCGGTGTTCCATCGCGCGGAGCGGATCCGCCGCGCGGGCACCGGCTCAAGCCAGACCGGCTGCCAGATGCCGGTGGTGCGGTGGTACCAGATGCTGTGCGGCTGCTCCTGGAAGTCCTGTTTGCCCCGCGGCTGCCCGAGATCGGTCGGCAGGTCCTCCGCCCGGACCACGACGACCTGCTGCGCCTGGGCAAGCAGCACCTCGGTGATGTCGGCCTCAAAGGGCGTATGCCCGCCCTCATGCCGCACCACGAACCGGCCGTTGACCCACACCTCGGCCCGGTAGTCCACCGCCCCGAAGTGCAGCAGCAGCCGCTCGCCATCGGCCAGGTCGGGCCGGTCGAAGGTGCGGCGGTACCAGACGATGGGGTGAAAGGACCGGTCGCCGATGCCGCTGAGCGCCGACTCGGGTGGATAGGGCACCGTGATCTGCAGGTCGAAGGCGTCGGTGCGCTCCGGCCAACGCTCAACCCGGCCGACATCGGCGTCGTCGTAGGCGAACCCCCAACTGCCGCAGAGATCTGTCCACCGCGGGCGGGTGAACTGCGGTCGGGGGTGCAGGCTTTCCATCATCGCTCGACGCCTCCAGGCATCTGGTGTGGCACGACGGCGAATCCAACGTAACGGCCGCAGCCCGTCAGTTCCACGGTGATCCGGTCGTTGCCCTGGACGTCATCGCCCGGTCCACCCGCGTCACGGTCATTGTGCGGCGTGGTGAAGCGGACGAGTCACTTGATGCCGGTGTTGGCGATCCCTTGGGCGATCTGGCGTTGCAGCAGTAGGAACACCGCGAGCAGGGGCAGGATGGCCAGCACCGCTGAGGCCATCGTCTCGGCGTACTGGATCGCCGAACCGCCGACCAGGCTGGCGAGCCCGACGGGAATGGTCTGCGACTTGGTCTGGGTGAGGACCAGCAGCGGCCAGAGAAAAGCGTTCCATGACGTGATGAAGGTGAGGATCGCGACCGCGGCGGTCGCCGGCCGGGCCAGGGGCATGCATATTTGAGAGTAGATCCGCCACCAGCTGGCGCCATCGATGCGCGCAGCCTCGATGAGGGTCATCGGAATGCCCTTGATGAAGGAGTGGAAGACGAAGACGGCGACCGGGAGGGCGATGTCGGGCACGATGATCGCCCAGTAGGTGCCGAGCAGGTTTAATGCTCGGAACTCCATGAACTGCGGCAGGACGAGCGCCTCGGTGGGCAGCATCAGGCCAGCCAAGATCAACGCGTACACGGCGTACTTCATCCGGTAGTTCAGGTGGACGAGGGCGAACGCGGCCATCGAGCAGACAGTCACGGCGAAGATCACCGTGAGCGTCGAGATGATGAAGCTGTTGACGTACCACCAGCCGATGGGGCTGGAGTTCCAGGCGGAGCTGTAGGCGTCGAAGCTCCAGGGGCTGGACCACGGGCGCATGGGGTCCGCCGCGATCGCGTCGTTGGACCGCAGCGAGGTGATGAGCGCCCATGCCAGGGGGACCAGCCAGACCAGCGCGAAGAGCGTGACGCAGGTGGCGGCCAGCCGGTTGAACGCCGCTCCGGACCGGTCGGGCCGGCCTCCTCGACGCGCGGTTCTGGTGTCAGCCGCGGAAGCGGCCACGGTCGTTGCCATGTTCGTGATCCTTTCAGGCGTTCGCCGGGTCGGTGCTGCGCCGGTTGCGGATCAGGAGCCAGCTGACGGAGACCAAGACCAGGATCACGAAGTAGACCATCGTCGCCGCAGCCGCGTAGCCGCCGCGGTAGGCGGTGAACCCGGTGTCGAAGATGTATTCGATGACCGGACGCGTCGAGTAGTTCGGACCACCGGCCAGCAGGATGTAGATCTGATCGAACACCTTCAAGGAGGCAAGCACCTGCAAGATGAGCACCAGGCTCATCGTCGGTCGCAGCTGCGGGACGGTCACCCACCTCACCTGCTGCCACGGCCCCGCGCCGTCGATCGACGCCGCCTCATAGACCTCTTCCGAGAGCTCTTGGATGGCCGCGGTGTAGAGGATGAAGTTGAAGCCGAAGGTCCACCACAAGGTGAGCAGCACCACGGCGAACCAGGCGCCGTTGGTGCTGCCGAGGAAGTCCGGGGCGGTCAGCCCGACCCAGTTGAACGCGTTGGTGATCAGCCCCGTCTGCGGCGTGTACATGAAAGCGAAGATCAGGCAGACCGCTGAAGAGGGCACGACGTAGGGGGCGAAGAAGGCGATCCTGAAGAACCACTGGTTGCGCGCCATGCGCGAGGCGAGGATCGCGAACGCCAGCGGTATCAGCACAAGCAGCGGAGTGGTGAGCAGCGTGAACAACACCGAGTGCCACATCGAGGACCAGAAGTCCTTGCTGCTTAACACATCCGCGTAGTTGGACAGCCCTACCCAACTTCCCAGGCCGGACTTCACCGTGGTCGTGTTGAACAGGCTGATCACGATCCCGATGAGCACGGGACCGATGAGGAAAAGGATGTAAAGGATCAGGAACGGGGCGCTGAACAGCCACCCGGCCCGATTCTCGCCGTTGAAGCCACGCTTCTTGATCGTCGCGGGACGCGCGTCGGCGCTGGCCCCCGTCTCAAGTGTCGCCACGGCACTCATCTCGAACTCCTCACGTCACGGGCGGTCGAGCGGTGGAGAACGTCTTCAGACTGCTTCTGATGGCGCCCACTCCCTGCTTGGGGCTGATGGACCCGGTGAGCACGCTCGCCACGACGGAGCCCATCGCGGTCTGGAAGTCCGAGCCGGCGCCGGTGTACCAGCCCACCGGGTCATACACCGCGTTAAAGGCAGCCTGGATGTAGTTGCTCTGCGGTTTCAGCGCCCGAAACTCCTCGCTCTTCTGTGCCGGAAGCCACGCAGGCACGTGGCCGCCATCGGCCCAGACCGAACTCTGGTCGAGTAAACCCCCGATGAAGTTCACGGCGTCAGTGGTCCGCTTTTCCGAGCGACCCGAGGCCTTGGGAATGACCAGGCCGTGCGAGTCGGCGTAGGCGACCGGCTTGGAGCCGAGGATCGCGGGGAATGGCTCGATGTTGAACTTCAGACCCTTGACCGTGCGGTAGGTCGGCAACTGCCACACGCCGTCGAACAGGAAGCCGACCTTGCCCTGGCTGAACAGGCTTGACGACGTCGTCGACGTCGCTGTGCTCGGCATCAGCTTCTGCGATCCGGTGAGGCTCTGGAGAAAGGCGAACGTCTCCTCCATCGCGCTCTCGTCGATGGTGACCTTGGTGCCCTGATCGGAGACGAGTGCTTCGGCCGCACCGAGATAGACCATGCTGAAAAGACGCCAGCAGGTCGACGGGTTCGCAGTGACCGCGACGACGGCCCCGAACTGCCCTCCGGCGGCGTCCTTCATCGCTTTGATGGCGTCGCGGAAGTCATCGCCGCCCGACATGGGCTTGAGCCGGGCTCCGGCAGCGTCGAGCAGTCCGGCTTTCTTGGCCATCGTCGTGTTGTAATAGAGCACGAACGGGTGCGTGTCCAGGGGCACCGCGTAGGTCGCGCCCTCGACTGTCGCCTTCTTCCAGGCAGCGGGGGTGAACTTGTCCTCGGTGATGCCGACAGCGCGGAATTGGTCCCCGATGGGTTCCAGCAGACCGGCCTGCGCGAGCAGCGGCAGCCGGGACAGGTGGGTGACCCCGACGTCGGGAGGACGGCCGCTGGAGGCAGCCAGCGCTAGCTTCGTGTAGTAGGGGTTGCCCCAGGACAGCAGCGTGGCCTCAACCGACCGACGGCTCGACTTCTGGTGCTTCTGGACCATCGCGGCCATGTTCGCGCCGTCACCACCGCCGAACAGGTGCCAGAAGATGATGTCAGCAGTCGACGGCTGGCCCCCGGAGAAGCTGGTGGCGACCGGGGACCCACACGCCGACAGCGCCCCGGCGAGAGTGAGACCGCCGCCAGCGGCGAGGAACTGGCGACGCGAAAGTCCGCTCATAAGACGTCAGCTACGGACACGCAGGAATGCGTGCCTGGCTTTGCCAGCCTGTGAGGGCTTATCATGCGCGCCATCGCGGCACCTCCATTGGACCGATGCGTGACTTAAGGGCAGATCTTGTCTGATGTGTTACATCGATGCAAGACGGCTCTCGGAATGCCGCCGAAAAGGCCCAGCTTCGTCCGGCGGGGGCTGGCGCGTGGCAGGCGGGATGCGGGACGCCGCGCGCTGTGGCGAAGTGGGGCCAGGGCCGTTCGGCTACGTTAGGCAGCCATCGACTCTGGGGGTAGGCATGCATCGAGACGTTGACCCGGCAGCCTTCCTGCTAGCGGTTTAGTAGTCGCTGTGGGGCCGCTGACCAGCGCTGGTTCATGGGATCAAATGAACACGATCGTTGCCCTTGTCGTGGGCGTGCTAGTTGTTGTCTTCAGCTGGCCTAGGCCATCCCAGGTAGTTAAAGAGTTGGATAACTGGACATGTGTCGCGCTCAGCAC
This sequence comes from Jatrophihabitans sp., assembly GCA_036399055.1. NCBI lineage: Bacteria > Bacillati > Actinomycetota > Actinomycetes > Jatrophihabitantales > Jatrophihabitantaceae > Jatrophihabitans > Jatrophihabitans sp. The sequence goes on along the minus strand of DASWNX010000046.1, from coordinate 61,465 downwards.
CGTCTACGGATTGATCCTCGCCATTGCGGTCGCCTGGCCGGCGCAGATAGTCGTGGGTCTGGTTAGTGACGTAAATTGCCCTGTGCTCAGCCCCGGTGCATGTCTACCCGAAAGCATTTCTACGGAAGCATCTTACTGGGGACTATTAGTTGGGCTGACCGGAACTGTTGTTGTGTTTTTTGTGTTGAAGGCGAGAATAAAGAAACTGGCTGGCCGAGTGCCAAGATAAGATTAACGGGGCTTCAACACCTCCCGATAAAGCACCATGATCAGCATTTGAATGTCAAGATGACTCCATGAACCGGAGGTCAGGACTGTTTGCGCTGCTTCACCGGATGGTGATCCTGTTGGTTGCTTTCGTGTGCCTACGTCAGTTTCTGACTCTGGAGGAGGAGGAGGAAGGGGGCGGGCTCGTCGGCGGCTATGACGGCAGCCGAAGAGCGGCACCTGCAGGCGCCCTGCCACACGAGCGGGAGTACTTGGAAGCGGTCCACGAGCTGCTATCCGGATACAGTAAGGCTGGGAAGGGCAGGCTCCGGCGGTTTTACAGCTTGCTCGGTATCGCGCTCGCCGCCGCGGCTGGCGTCCCCGTCGCTGTTGCGGCAGGAGCGCCAGCATGGACAATTGCATCGCTAGGTGGCATCGCGGTCTTTGCCCAAGGCTTGGAGCAGTTACTACAGGATCAACGGCTTGGGGTTGAGAGCCATGCAGCCGCTGTCCGGCTAAGTCAGGAACTGCGGAAGTTGCATATTGAATCAGGAGCGGCAACCGAGTTCAGGCAACGGGCGGTGTTCCAGAAGTTCGTCGATGGAGTTGAGCTGATTTTGGACTATCACGGGTCAGCGTCGATTGAGGCTTTACGCCGGCAGCGGGTTATCACGCCGGCCGACGGGAACTGAAGGACTGACGACCTCCACCTGCGTCCATCGACGATTATCGAGCGCTGTCCGCGGCAGGAATCCGTAGGAGGGCGAGCTGCGACGCCGGCCTGCCAGCCTGCTAGGACTCCAGGAAGGGGCGAACGCGGTCCTTGGGGCGGCCGATGATGGCGCGCTCGCCCTTGATCAGCACTGGGCGTTGCATCAGGCGCGGATGCTCGACAAGCAGATCGGCCACGGCCTCGGGCGTGACGAAGTCATCGGCGTCGAGGCCGAGCTGAGCGAAGTAGGGATCCTTGCGAACCAGGTCCGCCGGCGGATCTTCTAGTTTGCCGATCAGGGCCAGCAGCGCGGCGCGGTCGAGCGGCGTCTTGAGGTACTGCACGACCTCGGTGGCGGTCCCGCTGTTGTCAGCTTGGGCCAACGCATGCTTCGACGTCGAGCAGGCAGTGTTATGCAAGATCGTGACGGCCATGCTCGGCAGAGTACTGGGCTGGCAGGCCTACCGAATATGCCTTGCGGACCGACGAACGGCTGCCTCGGCTTGATGCCTTGCGGGCTGCCCGCCATGCCTCTGTAAGCGGAAATGCAGGAGCCGCGATGTCTCGGCTTGCGGGCTTCCATGAGCGCTGCTAGCGTACAACCAAATGGTTGTACTTCCTGTGAGCGACGCCGAGATCGACCGCCTATTCCGGGCGCTCGCCGATGCCACCCGCCGCGACATCGTGCGCCGCACGTTGGTCGCCGAGGCGACAGTGTCTGAACTCGCCGAGCACTACGCGATGAGTTGGGCCGCCGTGCAGAAGCACGTCGCGGTATTGGAAGGGGCGCAGTTGGTGATCAAGCATGCACGCGGCCGCGAGCGCATCGTCCGCGGCAACCCGGCTCAGATCCAGCGCGCCCAAGCGCTGCTCGACTCCTATGAACAACTCTGGCGGGCGCGCGTTGACCGCCTCGACGCACTCCTCACCGACGACGCCTGAAAGGACTCGCCATGCCCATCACCTCCGTCACCAAGGACCCCGAGAACCTGGCCATGACCGTGGTCGCCGACTTTCCCGTGCCGCTGCGCCGACTCTGGGACGCCTACGTCGACCCGCGCCAGCTGGAGAAGTTCTGGGGCCCGCCGCAGTTCCCAGCGACCTTCACGCGGCACGACGTCTTTCCTGGCGGCGTGAGCGCCTACGTCATGACCGGGCCGGACGGGTCGACGCACGGCGGCTACTGGGAGTGGTCCGAGGTCAAGGAGCCCGAGGGCGATGTGGCGTCGTTCGAGGTTCGCGACGGCTTCACCCTTCCCGACGGGACGCCTGACACGGACATGCCGTCGATGTCCATGAGCTTCTGGTTCGAATCGACGCCGGACGGGTCCCGGGTCACGACCACCACCCACTTTCCGTCGACCGAGGCCCTCGCCCAGCTGCTCGAGATGGGCATGGAAGAGGGTCTGCGCTCGGCGATGGCGCAGATGGACGACGTGCTCGCCGACCTGCAGTCGTTCGCGGCCGGCCGCGGCACGACGCTCGACGTCCTCAGCGAGACCCAGATCCGCATCAGCCGCATCATCCGTGGTTCGGTCGAGCAGGTCTGGCAGGCCCACACGGAACCGGAGCTCATGCGCCAATGGCTGCTCGGCCCTGACGGCTGGGTTATGACCAGGTGCTACTGGACGATGACCGTGGGCCAGACGTACCGGTTTGGGTGGGCACGCGAGGACGGCACTGACGGCTTCGAGTTCGGCGGTGAACTCCACGACGCGCAGGCGCCGCACCGGCTCGTCACCACCGAGCGCATGTTCGGCGACGACGGGCCCGAGACGCTGCAGGTCATCACGCTGACCCCGCTCGACGAGGGCACGCTGCTCACCCAGGTGCACACCTACCCCGACCGCCAGGCGCGCGATCAGGCGCTTGACTCCGGCATGGTCGAGGGCATGGAACCGACCTACGCGCGGTTGGAGGCGCTACTGGCCTGACCGCCGCGAGATCCCTCAATGCTGGCGCCTTGCCGGGGTCCGGCCGCTGGGAGCCCCTGAAGCTGGGGTCACCTGCGCGCGGAGAAGCGGCGCGGTTGCCTGGCGACAGCACGCTGCGCGAAGTGGTCCGCCGCCTGCACCCCGAGTGATCAGCCATGGTGAGGCGAATGATCAGCTACCGATTCGCGATTCGATATTCGCGCTGGCGCCCAGCCAGTTCGCTTTGGATGCCTACCCAGTAGAGATAATCGACCACACCCGAAGGGATCCGCTCAGGATGTCGCCGCCTTGTGGGCGAGGCAAAAAATCTGCGGCTCGATCGGTCCGACTGACGGTTGATGTTCCACAGTCTCAAGTGAGAGGAGGTTCAGCTTCGCTCGCAGAATTGCGTCCGCCATCCCATCAGGTGGGTAGCCAGTGACTCGAACTTGTACTCCCATGAACTCCACTGGCTCTGCGTCCGCGTCGAAATTCACCATGCCCAGCGAGAGCAGGCCGTCATGTCGTAGCCACCCATAGATTCGGTCGAGCATGATGGCCACATCACTCTTCGGGAGCATCAGGAGCGAGAAGTACGCGACAACGGCGTCGAAGGTCGCATCGTCAAAACGCGCCTGCATCATGTCTTGTTGGAAGAACTCGCCCTCCGGCACCTGTCGCTTGGCCAACTCCACCATGCGAGCGGACACATCGATGCCGGTCACGTGATGGCCTGCAGCCGCCAATGATTGTGCTGCTGGGATCCCTGACCCACAGCCCAAGTCCAGAACCGATGAGCGCGGCGGGAGCCGGCTGAGAAGGTCCGCTATGGCCGAGCGCTGAAACGGATTGTCGGCGTGTACACGCTGGTACTCCTCGGCGAGGGCATCGAAAGGCTCCACCCGGTCACGGTAGACCAGTGATGTTCTGGCTAGCTAGTTGAGTTTCTGCGCACCTTGGTCGAGGCTGAGATCACTGCCCGCGACGAGATCGACGGCGCAGTGAAGCCCGATGACCGTCCGCCCCGAGCGCGGAATCACCGACCGGGACCGGTTTCGTCCTCACGCCGCCAACTGTGCGCGGAAGTCGTCGAGCTCTGTGGCGGCGGTTCTGAGATCGGCGTCGATCCCTCGTTCGATCATCTTCACGTAGACCAGGTCGCCGGTCTGGGCGATGCGGCTGATGCCATCGGCGGCGGCGAGGACCCGAGCTTGAACGGTGGCCACGAAATCGTGCGATGCGCCCGTCCAACCGTAGGTGGCCAGGAACAACTCCAGACGCCGGCGCCGATCATCGAGTGCGGTGAAACCCTCTCGTTCCACCACGTGGCGCGCGTGCAGCGGCACCCAGGCGAAGACGGTGAACGCGAGGTCCCACTCTGCCGTCACGGGGCCGGCAAAGTCCCAATCGAAGAAGCCGACCAGCCGGCCATCGTCATCCCACGCGGCGTTGTACGGCGCCGCATCGTTGTGCCCGACGATCAGACCCGGACGCCAGCACCCGCCCTCCCGCCACACAGCGTCGAACGGAGGAACGAAACTGGCGACGGCTGCATGCAAGGACCGCAACCACGTTGCGACCTGGATGAGCGCGGAGTCGCTGTGCACCCACGGTGGCCACGGCATCTGGGCGCCCACGGTGTGCCCGGGCAGCAGGCTGAGGATTTCTCGTCCGGCCTCGTCGATGCCCAAGGCATGCGGCGCTCCGCTGAACCCGCACGCCGACAGATGGGCCAGCAGCGCGTGCACCGACGGTGTCCACGGTCCGACGGGGCGACGCACCGTATCGCCCACTCGCAGGGCGCCATCGGCATTGCCGCCCGGCAGCCGGCCCTCTTCGTCCACCTGGCGATCGTCTCACCGCAGAGCGTGGCTGCATCTGGCGGCGTCCCCAGCAAAGCCGTCCGGTGGTCGTCCCGGTGACGGGGGCGCTATGGGTTTCGCAGCTGCTACAAGCATGCGCCATGGATGGGCTCGCCGTGACGCGCACGCTCTGGTGGTCCCGGTTCGCGGTGTGGGGCACTGGCCTGTGAGCACGTAGTGTCCGGGACGTGGAACTTCGTTAACTTGAGGCGTTCGTTGCGGTGGCCTCTGAGTTGCACTTCGGGCGTGCGGCGGACCGTCTGCACGTGGCCCAGCCGACGCTGAGTGAGCTCGTGCGGCGATTGGAACGAGAGCTGGGTACTCCGTTGTTCGACCGCACGACGCGGCGGGTTGCCTTGACCGGCGCAGGGGTTGAACTCCTCGGGCCGCCCCGCGGCATGAGGACAGCCGAAAGGGGAGCGAGCCGTCGTTACCGCAGCGGTGCCGGTCAGCCGTCGGTTTCGCGGGGCCATAGAGTCCACAGGCATGGCCCCCAGCTGGCGGGGCGCGCACGAGCAACCGAACGGAGCGCAGGGATGGCGGACATCGTCGATTTGATCTATGCCGATCATGACTGGTTTCGGCGTCAGTTCTTCTACCTGGACTACGCCACCAGCGAGGTGGAGCTGGCGGCCGTGTGGGAGGTGCTGGCGACCAAGTTGGAAACCCACGCTGAGGCCGAGGAGACGGTGTTCTACCCAGCGCTGCTGAAGAAGGGCATAGCCGGCGATCCCGAGGATGAAACTGAGGACGCGATCGAGGATCACAACAAGATCCGCGACGCGGTTGCGGAGGCCCGCAGGCACCGAGTAGGCACCGAAGCCTGGTTCGAGGCGGTCGGCAAGGCCCGTGCCGAGAACGGCGAGCATCTGGACGAGGAGGAGCGTGAGGCGCTTCCGGACCTCATCAAAAGCACCACACCCGAGCTTCGTCACCAATTGGCGATGGCGTGGTTGCAGTTCTATGCCGAGCACCAAGCTGGCGTCGGGGTGAACACCGAGAACAAGGACGCCGAGGAGTACATCGACTCCAACAGCTGACTAGCACGCTTGGGCCGCAGAGAGCGAGAGAGCGATCACGGCAACGCCACCGTGACCGCCTACGTTTGTGCCCCTGAGCCTGAGGACTGACGCGTTCGATCTGCTCGCCATCAGATACTCGTAGCAAGCCCGCAGATCGAGGGATACCACCTTCTCGGTGATTGGCAGCGATATCTCAACCGATGTGCGAAGTCAGAATCACAACGTAGGTGCGCCTCGACCTTCGGGCGATGCTTGACGGAGTTGTGTCGGTTGATCCTTGATAGGCGTCGGTGCCCAGCTCGGCTACGACCAGGGCACCATCTGTAGAAACGTCCCAAAGCCGCTAATCGGTACGATTTATGTCATATCGTGCGGCACGTTATCCAGTAGCTCGGCCCCTGGAGGCACCATGTCGATTCTCGCCCGGCTCCTTCGACTCTCGATCGCCGTTGGCGCGATGTCCGCTGCAGTCACCGCACCGTCCATCGCGTCCGCGCAGACGTACGCCGGCGCGGAGGCTTCGGCGTGCGGGTCCGGAGTGACGTGCCAGTTCGATGTGCGGTACGGCAACGGCGCCGCCCAGACGCTGGACGTTTACCTACCCACCGGTGTGACCGGTGAGCCATCGATCGTCCTGATCCACGGCGGTGGCTGGAAAGCGAACGACAGCCGGACGCTGGCCGCGCAGGCCACCTATTTCGCCCAGAACGGCTTCGCCGTGTTCTCGATCAATTACACGCTCTCCACGCCCACCTTGCCGAGCTGGCCCCAGGTCTACACCGACGTCAAGACCGCGACCCGCTGGGTTGGCCAGCACGCCGCAGACTACGGCGCTGACGGGACCCGGCTCGGCGCGTTCGGCCCTTCCGCGGGCGGACACTTGTCCGCCCTGCTCGACACCTACGGACCCGAACACGGCATCCGCATCAAGACCGCAGTCGCGACGTCCGGACCCATGGACCTCGGGATCACTTACCGCGAAGGCGGCGGTGACGCCGCGACCAACGTCAGGCAATTGCTCGGCTGTATCCCGGGCAACTGCCCGAACCGTGAGGATGTGGTCGCCTCACCGATCTCGCACGTCAGCACCGGCGACGGGCCGCTGCTGTTCTTCAACAGCGACAACGAGGTCATCCCCGTCAACGGCGCGCATGCGATGAACGACGCCCTGCGAGCCGCACAGGTCCCACACTCGCTGGTCGTGATTCAGAACTCCACCCTGCACGCCAACGCCTACCTCTGCAATTTCGAAACCGTCCTCAACCAACAATCGCGAGTCATCGACGGGATCGTCCGCTGGTTCGGCAGATACCTGTCGGGCACCCAGATCACGCCCACCGGCACATACTGCAGCCCGTAACTGCTGAATCGTGACGGCGTGGTTTGCGAGCCTGAGGCGGCATCCTGCGGACGCTTGCCGAGTAGGTGCGAGGTGCTCTAGCCGACTGCAAGCAGCTAACAGCAGAACAACCGCTTCGTGTTCAGCTCGAGCGACGCGTTCCGGGGTGCTCCGGACCGGTGTCGCCTGAGACTGCTTCCTCAGCGGCGGCGTCGTCTAAAGTGACGCCGTCCAGAGGGTCGCCGGCAGCCGTTCCGCTCAGCTGCGGCGCCGAGCCTGCCTTCGGCGCGTCGGTGGGCGGCGGCCCACCGTCAGCTGCCCGGCTGAGGGCATTGGACTGGTTCTGCTCGGTCGCTTCAGTTTCGGCGTTGTGGTGCGGGTCGATGCCGTCGTGCGGCTCGATGTCTCCGGTTGATTGGGTCACGTACGCCACCGTAGCGACCCGGAGCTGATCATGCCCCTGTTGACCACCTGCTCTGATCAACACGGTTCGAGAAATGGCAGCTACAGCTCCCGAGCGAAAGGCGGGGCCCGAGAGTCTCGATGCCGCCGTTCTCGTGCAGGCCGGCTCAGCCGGGTCGAGTTCCCATCCGCGGATTGGCCGTCTCGCCCGGTGGCAGCGGGGTCGTCTCTTCGCTCGCCTGCGCAACTGCGTAGTTCCCGTCGCCTGCGCAACTGCATAGTCCCTGTCGCCTGCGCAACTGCGTAGTCCCTGTCGCCTGCGTAGCTCTCAGATACGGGTATTCGGAGCGATGGCTGGCCATGCGGCAGCGAGAGTCCTAGACGCCCTCTGCTACCAAGCGGGTGGAACTGTTCATGGAATACAACGTATGTGCGCCGCCAGGGACTCGAACCCCGAACCCGCTGATTAAGAGTCAGCTGCTCTGCCAGTTGAGCTAGCGGCGCGTACAACATCCATGCCCCTTGGCGTGGGCACGAGACAGAACCTTAGCAGAGCCCGTCGGAGGCCTTGAAATCCGGCAGGGCACCCAGCGCCCACCTGCCGATGACCCCGCGTTGACCGCCCCGGACCCCTGTGGTTGGGTGGTCGGCAACGACGGCAGTGAAGGAAGTCCGGTGCGAATCCGGCGCGGTCCCGCCACTGTCACCGATGAGCGGACCCCGCTACATCACGGCCTCGCGGCTGGAAGATGGGGCGAGCGTGCCAGGCCTGAGGCCCGGTGGATTCGGGAGCCAGGATACTTCGGCCGTCGGAGCAGCCCCAGGGCGTGGACACCCGACGGAGGTTTTGATGACAACGGCAACCCGGCACGCCCGGCAACGCCTCAGTAGACGCAGGCACTAGATGTCACGGCTCCCGGTCGCGGCTGGGCTGGTTCTCGGCGTGCTGGCCGACGAGCTGCTCGGCGACCCCCGCCGCGGCCACCCAGTCGCCGGCTTCGGCGCCGCCGCCGCAGCCCTGGAACGGCGCCTGTACCGCGACGACCACGGAGCCGGCGCGAGGTACGCGCTGGCCTGTGTGCTGCCGGTGGCCGCCGCGGCTGCCTTGGTCGAACGGCGCGTCGTCCGGCGTCCGGCCCGCAGAACGCTGGCAGTCGCCGCCGCGACGTGGGCCGTGGTCGGCGGCCGCAGCCTGCGCCGGATCGCCACCGACCTGGCCGCCGCGCTGAACCGCGACGACACCGAGGCAGCCCGGGCCCTGATCCCCAGCCTGTGCGGCCGCGACCCCGCCCAGCTGGACAGCGGCGGCATAGCCCGCGCCACCGTGGAGTCGGTCGCCGAGAACACCTCAGACTCGGTCATCGCGCCGCTGTTCTGGGGCGCCGTCGCGGGCCTGCCCGGCCTGCTCGGCTACCGCGCCGTCAACACCCTGGACGCGATGGTCGGGCACCGCTCGCCCCGCTACGCCCGGTTCGGCACCGCCGCCGCCCGGTTGGACGACCTCGCCAACCTCGTCCCGGCCAGGCTGACCGCCGCCCTGACCGTGGCCCTGGCCGGCCAGGTCGGCGGCTCACCTGCTGAGAGCTACCGCGCCTGGCGCTCCGACGCCGCGGCCCACCCGAGCCCGAACGCCGGCCAGTGCGAGGCCGCCGCCGCCGGCGCGCTAGGCCTCACCCTCGGCGGTCCGACCAGCTACCCCAGCCACACCGAGCACCGCCCGATCCTGGGCTCGGGCCGGGCGCCGCAGCCCGAGGACATCCGGCGTGCGACGAGGCTCAGCCACCTGACGCAGTACGCGAGCCTGGCCGTGCTGCTGGCCGCCATGCACCTGCGGGAGATGGCCAGAACCCGGAACGGCGCACCGGCGTGAAGGGCTCGCTGCTGGTCGCCGGCGCCAGCTCCGACGCCGGCAAAAGCCTGCTCACCGCCGGCCTGTGCCGGTTGCTGGCCCGGCGCGGCGTCTCGGTCGCTCCGTTCAAGGCCCAGAACATGTCCAACAACTCCGCGGTGACCGCTGACGGCGGCGAGATCGGCCGGGCCCAGGCGCTGCAGGCCCAGGCCTGCGGCATCCAGGCCAGCGTGCTGATGAACCCGGTGCTGCTCAAGCCCGGCAGCGACCGGCGCTCGCACGTGCTGCTGCACGGCCGCCCCTACGCCGAGGCCAGCGCGCTGGACTACCGGCAGCTCAAGTCCGCGCTGCGCAAAGAGGTGCTGGCCAGCTACGACGAGCTGCGCCAGCGCTATGACGTGGTGATCTGCGAGGGCGCCGGCAGCCCCGCCGAGATCAACCTGCGCGAGAGCGACCTGGCCAACATGTGGCTGGCCGACCAGCGCGACCTGGCCACCCTGGTGGTCGGCGACATCGACCGGGGCGGCGTCTTCGCCTCGCTCTACGGCACCCTGGCGCTGCTCAGCGAACGCGACCAGTCCCTGATCGCCGGCTTCGTGGTGAACAAGTTCCGCGGCGATGACCGGCTGCTGGCTCCGGGCCTGCAGATGCTGACCGAGCTGACCGGACGTCCGGTGTTCGGGGTGCTGCCCTGGCTGCCCGAGCTGCGACTGGACGCCGAGGACTCGCTGTCCACCCCGCTGGCCCTGGACGGCGGGCCGCCGGTCGGCGCCGAACGGCTCACGGTGGCCGCGATCAGGCTGCCACGCACGTCGAACTCCACCGACGTCGACGCGCTCGGCGCCGAGCCCGGCGTCTCGGTGCGCTGGACCGCCTCGCCGGCCGAGGTGCTCGCCGCGGACCTGGTCGTGGTGCCGGGCAGCCGGGCCACCGTCGCCGACCTGGCCTGGCTGCGCGAGCAGGGCCTGGCGACGGCGCTGACCGAGCGCGCCGAGCGCGGCCGCCCGGTGCTCGGCATCTGCGGCGGCTACCAGATGCTGGCCCACACCATCGTCGACGACGTCGAGTCCGGCGCCGGCACGGTGCCGGGGCTCGGGCTGCTGCCGGTGGCGGTGCGCTTCAAGCAGGACAAGATCCTCGGCCGGCCTGCCGGCGAGGCGTTCGGAGCGCCGGTGACCACCGGATACGAGATCCACCACGGCCTCACCTCGCTGCTGCCCGGAGCCGCTGCGGGCGCCGGGGGCGCCGGCAACGCCACCAGCGGCGCCGTGAGCGAGGTCGAGCCGTTTCTGGACGGCTACCGGGTGGGCTCGGTCTGGGGCACCATGTGGCACGGCGCCTTCGACAGCGACGAGTTCCGGCGTCGGTTCCTGAGCCGGGCGGCGGCGCTGGCCGGTCGCGACTTCACCCCCGCGCCCGGCGTCGACATCGCCGCCGGCCGGACCGGCCAGCTGGACCGGCTGGCCGACGCCCTCGAGGCCGGCCTCGACGTCGAGGCGTTGACCGATCTGATCACCACCGGCCCGCCGCGCGGCCTGCCGTCTCTGCCACCAGGAGCACCGACTAGATGACCGAAGATCTGACCATGAGCGTCAACGGCAAGGCTCCCGCCAGCGGTGAGGGACCCGCCGGCGACCAGGGCTATCCCTTCTCCGCGGTGCTCGGCGCGCAGGAGATGCGGCTGGCCCTGCTGCTCAACGCGGTGTCACCGGCCATCGGCGGGGTGCTGGTGCGCGGTGAGAAGGGCACCGCCAAGTCGACGGCGGTCCGCGGCCTGGCCGCGCTGCTGCCGGCCATCGAGGTGGTCGCCGGCTGCCGGTTCGGCTGCGACCCGGCTGCGCCGGAGCCGCACTGCCCGGACGGCCCGCACGCCGCCGGCCTGACTCCAGGCGGCCGGAACTCCGACGAGCTGAACCCCGCCGGCGCGCATCCCACCGTGGAGGCGGTGACCGTGCCGGCCCGGCTGGTGGAGCTGCCGGTCGGCGCCTCGGAGGACCGGGTGGTCGGCTCACTGGACCTGGAACGGGCGCTGGCGCACGGCGTCCGGGCCTTCGAGCCGGGGCTGCTGGCCAGCGCGCATCGGGGCATTCTCTACGTCGACGAGGTCAACCTGCTGGCCGACCACCTGGTGGACGTGCTGCTCGACGCCGCGGCGATGGGCCGCAACCACGTCGAGCGCGACGCCGTCTCGGTCAGCCACCCAGCCCGGTTCGTCCTTATCGGATCGATGAATCCCGAGGAGGGCGAGCTGCGGCCACAGCTGCTGGACCGGTTCGGCCTGACCGTGGACGTCTCGGCCAGCCGGGACCCCGCGGTCCGGGTCGAGGTGGTCCGCCGGCGCCTGGACGCCGACGCCGACCCGGCCGGCTTCGCTCAGCGGTGGTCTGAGGCCGAGGCCGAGCTCGCGGCGCAGATCGTCGCCGCCCGCACGCTGCTGCCTGAGGTCGTGCTCGGTGACGCGGCGCTGCGCCAGATCGCCGAGGTGTGCGCCGCCTTCGACGTCGACGGGATGCGCGCCGACATCGTCACCGCCCGCACCGCCGTCGCGCACGCCGCCTGGCACGGCCGCACCGCGGTCACCGAAGCCGACGTCCGGGCCGCGGCGCTGCTGGCGCTGCCGCACCGCCGCCGGCGCAATCCCTTCGACCAGCCCGGCATGGACGCCGACGCCCTGGACCAGGCGCTGGAACGAGCCCGTGACGCCGAGCCGGAGCCGCCCGAGCCCGGCGGTGGCGGCGCGCCGCCCGAGGACTCCGCCGACGCCGACAGCGCCCGCGACGCCGACAGGACCCCCGACGCCGACAGCGCTCCCGACAGCGCCCCGAGCCGCCAAGGCCAGCAGCCGCAGAACAACCAGCAAGAACCGCAGGGCGACGCCGGAGAGCAAGCCGACGCCCAGAGCAAGAGCCCCGAAGGCGGCGCCGCGACCCCGCCGGCCAGCACCGCCGCCACCGGCCAGGCCGGCCGCGCGAAGGTGCTGCGCGGCAGCGGCGGGTCACTGGCCACCCCCGGCCGCCGGGCCGCTGCCCGGACCGGACGCGGCCGGACCGTGCGCGCGCTGCCGGCCGGCAGCCAGGCCGGCCCGATCCACCTGCGGGCCACGGTGGCCGCCGCCGCCCTGCACCAGGTGGACCGGGGCCGCGACGCCGGTCCGCTCAAGCTGACGGGCCAGGACCTCCGGCGCGCCGACCAGCGCGGCAAAGAGGGCAACCTGGTGCTGTTCGTGGTCGACGCCAGCGCGTCGATGGCCGCCCGGGCCCGGATGGGCGAGGTGAAGGCGGCGATCCTGTCGTTGCTGCTGGACGCCTACCAGCGCCGGGACAAGGTCGGCCTGATCACCTTTCGCGACAAGGGCGCCGAGCTGGTGCTGCCGCCGACCGGTTCGGTCTCCCACGCGGCCCGGCGGCTGGAGGACCTGTCCACCGGCGGGCGCACCCCGCTGGCGGCCGGGGTGGCCAAGGCCGCGCAGGTGGTGCGCACCGAACTGCTGCGCGATCCGCTGCGCCGGCCGCTGATCGTGCTGATCACCGACGGGCGGGCCGACACCCGCGCCGCGGCTCGCGCCGGCGCCGGACTGCGCGATCACGACATGGTGGTCATCGATTGCGAGCGGGGGCTGGTCCGGCTCGGCCTGGCGCAACGGTTGGCCTATGACCTGCACGCGCAGTACCTGCCGCTGGCCGAGGTCACCAGCGAGCCGCTCACCTCCCTAGTCAACGATTGGCAGGCCGCCTGATGCCGCAAGGAAAACCCGAATCCGTCCCGGCGGACGGCCTGACCACCCGGCAGCGGCGCAACCGGCCGCTGACCATGGTGCACACCGGCCCGATGAAGGGTAAGTCGACCGCCGCTTTCGGCATGGCGCTGCGGGCCTGGAACGCTGGCATGAGCGTCGGGGTGTTCCAGTTCGTCAAGAGCGCCAAGTGGAAAGTCGGTGAGGAGTCGGCGTTCACCGCGCTGAACGCCGTCCATCAGAGCACCGGCCAGGGCGCGTCGGTGGCCTGGCACAAGATGGGGGAGGGCTGGTCCTGGATCCAGCGTCCCGGCAGCGAGGCCGACCACGCCGCCGACGCCCAGGAGGGCTGGTGCCAGATCCAGCGTGACCTGGCCGCCGAGACCTACCGCTTCTACGTCCTGGACGAGTTCACCTATCCGATGAAGTGGGGTTGGGTCGACCCGGACGAGGTCGTCGCCACCCTCGCGGCCCGGCCCGGTTCGCAGCACGTGGTGATCACCGGTCGCGACGCCGCGCCGGCGCTGGTGGACTACGCCGACCTGGTCACCGAGATGACGAAGGTGAAGCATCCGATGGACGCCGGCCAGAAGGGGCAGCGGGGGATCGAGTGGTGAGCCCGCCGCTGAGCCTGCCCCGGCTCGTGATCGCCGCTCCGGCCAGCGGCGCCGGCAAGACCATGGTGGCCACCGGGCTGCTGGCAGCCTTTCGCCGCCAGGGACTTCAGGTCAGCTGCCATAAGGTCGGCCCGGACTACATCGACCCCGGCTACCACGCGCTGGCCGCCGGCCGGGTGGGGCGCAACCTCGACGCCTGGCTGGTCGGCGAGGACCGGATAGCGCCGCTGCTGCGGCATGCCGCGATGACCCCGCGGCCGGCCGACATCGCCGTCATCGAGGGCGTGATGGGCCTGCACGACGGCATGGTCGGTCGGGGTGATTTCGCCTCCACCGCCCACATCGCCCAGCTCACCGGCTCGCCTGTCCTGCTGGTGCTCGACACCACCGCCCAAGGCCGGTCCGCGGCTGCGCTCGTGCTCGGAATGCAGTTGTTCGACAAGGGCATCCGGATCGCCGGGGTGATCCTCAACCGGGTCGGCAGCGACCGGCACGAGCTGTTGCTGCGCCAGGCGCTGGCCGAGGTCGGCGTGCCGGTGGTCGGCTCGATCGGCCGGTCCGCGGCGGTGGTCACCCCGTCCCGGCACCTGGGTCTCATCCCGGCCGCCGAACGGCACGCCGAAGCGCAGGCGACGGTGGCCGCGCTCGCCGACCTCATCGAGGCCAGCCTCGACCTGGCCGCGGTGCGGGCCATCGCGGAGTCGGCGCCGCCGCTGACCGCGCCCGCCTGGGACCCGGCCGACGAGGTCGAGCGGGTCGGCGACGGGGTGCCGGTCGCGGTGGCCGCCGGGCCCGCTTTCACCTTCAGCTACGCAGAGACCACCGAGCTGCTGACCGCGGCGGGGGCGCTGGTGCTGCCCTTCGACCCGACCCGCGACGCCGAGCTGCCCAGCGGCAGCCGGGGCGTGGTGATCGGCGGCGGTTTTCCCGAGGTGCACGCCGAGGCGCTGTCGGACAACGCCGGCCTGCGCGCGGACCTGGCCGCCTTCGACGGGCCGATCGTGGCCGAGTGCGCCGGCCTGCTGTACCTGGCTGCCGAGCTGGACGGAAAGCCGATGGTCGGCCGGATCCAGGCCCGGGCCCAGCTGACGGCCAAGCTGACGCTGGGCTACCGGGAGGCGGTCGCCGAAGCCGACTCCGCTGTCGCCCGGGCCGGCGAGCGGGTGCACGGCCATGAGTTCCACCGCACCGTCACCGATCCCGAGCACGGGCCAGTGGCCGCCTGGCGCTACGCCGGCGATCAGGGCGGCCGCCGGCAGGGCTTCAGCGCGGCCGGCGTCCACGCCTCCTACCTGCACACCCACTGGGCCGGCCAGCCCTCGGCCGCCCAGCGTTTCGTCGAGGCCTGCAGGTGAGAGGCTTCGGGCCCCGCCCGCGCCGGCCGGCGGACGCGGGTCCGGCCCTGACCGCCGAACCGATGCTGGTCGCCGGCATGGGCGCCAGCTTCGGGGTGTCGGTCGAGGAGGTGCGGGCGCTGCTCGGCATCGCCCTGGACCAGCTCGGCCTGGACTTCTCGGCGGTGACCGCGATCGCGACGGTGGACAGCAAGGCGCGCGAGCAGGGACTGGTGGAGCTCGCCGCCGAACTCGGCGTTCCGCTGGCGTCGCATTCGGCCCCGGCGCTGGCCAAGGTGCCCGTGCCGCATCCCAGCCCAGTGGTCGAGGCGGCGCTGGCAACCCCCAGCGTGGCCGAGGCGGCCGCCCTGCTGGGCCTGCCGGGCTGGCGGACCGGCAACCCCGCGGCCGCGGTCGAGTTGCTGGTCGGCAAGACCGCCAGCCCGCGAGCCACGGTGGCGATCGCCAGGCACTGGCTGGTCGACCTGCGCCATCACGGTGACGCCGAGCTAGGCCAAGAGCTGCTCGACTTCGCCGTCAACGTCAGCGCCGAGCCGATGCCGGCCTGGCTGAGCGAGCCGATCACGGCGGCCTGCGGGCAGCTGGGCCGCTATCCGGATTCGCGGGCCGCGACCGCCGCCGCCGCAGCCCGGCACCGTCGACCGGCGGATCAGGTGTTGCTGACCGCGGGCGCCGCGGAGGCGTTCACCCTGCTGGCGCAAGGCTTTCCTCCCGGGCTGGCGGTCATCGTCCACCCGCAGTTCACCGAGCCGGAGGTCGCCCTGCGGGCAGCCGGTTGGCGCATCGAGCGGGTGCTGCTGGACTCCTCGGACTGGTTTTGCCTTGATCCGGCTCGGATACCGGACGAGGCCCGCCTGGTGGTGATCGGAAACCCGACCAACCCGACCGGCACGCTGCATCCGAGGCAGGCGCTGCTGGCGTTGCGTCGGCCCGGCCGCCTGGTCGTGGTCGATGAGGCGTTTCTGGACTCGGTGCCCGGTGAGCCGGAAAGCCTTGCCGAGCAGGAGGACCTGAGCGGCATCGTGGTGGTGCGCTCGCTGACCAAGACCTGGGCGCTGGCCGGCCTGCGGATCGGTTACCTGCTCGGTGACGCCGACGCGATAGCCGCCGCCGCCGCGGTGCAACCGCACTGGTCGGTCTCCACCCCGGCGCTGGCCGCCGCCGAGGCCTGCCTGTCGCCCGCGGCGCAGCCCGAGGCGCGCCGCCGGGCAACCGAGGTCACCGCACGCCGTCACGCGCTGGCCGCGGAGCTGGCACGCCGGGGCTTCGACGTCCACCCACGCGGAGTGGGGCCGTTCGTGCTGACCCGGCACCCGGCCCTGACCGCCCTGCACCCCCCGCTGCGGGCACTGGGCATCGCGGTGCGCCGGGCCGACACCTTTCCCGGCCTGGGCCCGGGTTGGATCCGGATCGCGGTGCGCGACGAGGCAGCCACCGAGCCACTGCTGGCTGCCCTGGACCGACTCGGCGCCCGTTGACGAGCTGGCCCCGGCCGACACCGCTGATCGGCGACACCACCGCTGCCGCCGAGCGGGCCGCCGACCCGTCGGGTTGGGCGCTCGGCGCTGAGACCGTCACGGCGCTGCACCGGGTGATCGGCGCCCGCCGTGACATCCGCCGGTACCGCCCCGACCCGGTGCCGGCGGACCTGCTGCGCAGCGTGCTGGCTGCCGGGCACCAGGCCCCGTCGGTCGGTCACTCCCAGCCGTGGCGGTTTCTGGTCGTCACCGAGCAGGCCACCCGGGACCGCGCTGCGCTGCTGTCGGACCGGGAGCGGCTGCGCCAGGCCGAGCTGCTGGAACCGGACCGGCGGGCGCGGCTGCTGGATCTGCAACTGGAAGGCATCCGGGAGGCGCCGGTCGGCATCGTGGTCGCCTGCGACCGGCGGGCCGCCGCCGCCGGGGTGTTGGGCCGAGCCGGTTTCCCCGACGCGGACCTGTGGAGCTGCGCCTGCGCCATCCAGAACATCTGGCTCGCGGCCCGGGCCGCCGGCCTCGGCGTCGGCTGGGTGACGCTGTTCCAGCCGGCTGACCTGGCCCGGTTGACGCGGCTGCCCGACGGCGTCCAGACGCTGGGCTGGCTCTGCCTGGGCTGGCCGGACGAGCGCCCGCCCGAGCCGGGGCTGGAACGAGCCGGCTGGTCACAGCGGCTCACCCTGGACCAGGTGGTGCTCAGCGAGCGCTGGCCGGACGAGGGTCAGCCGCCGCCACCCCCGTCCTATCTGGCGCCGGCCGCCGCCCAGCCGCCGGCCAGGGCAGAGCTTCGCGCGCCCGAGCCCCGGGCGGTGGTGGCCGCCCGGGACACCGGCGACCGGCTGCTGAGCCCGCCGGGCTCGCTCGGAGTCCTGGACGCGGCGGTGAACCGGGTGCTGGCACTGGGGCGTCCAGACCTGGACGGCGGCTCGCTGGTGCTGGTCGCGGCCGAGCACCCGGTGACCGCGCATCAGATCTCGGCGTACCCGCCCAGCGTGAGCGAGGACGTGTTCGCCGCGACCGTGGCGGGTCAGTCACTGGGCGCCAGCGCCGCGCGGGCGGCCGGGCTGTCGGTGCGGGCGGTCCGCGCGAGGGCCCGGGACCGGCAGGGCGACCTGGTCGCCTCCGACGCGCTGTCGAGCGCCGACGTCATGCGGTTGCTGGACGAGGGCAAGAGCCTGGGCCGGGCGGCGGCAGCCACCGGTCTGGTGTGCCTGGGCGAGGTCGCGGTGGGCAACACCACGGTCGCGGCCGCCCTGGCCGCCAGCCTGCTCGGGTTGACCGCTGAGCAGGCGGTGGGCCTCGGGGTCGGCGCCGACGCGGCCATGCTGGAGCGCAAGCGGTCCGTGGTGACAGCGGCGGGCATCCGCGCGGCGGCCCGCCACGGTGACGGCCTGGCCGAGCCGCTGACCCTGCTCGCCGCGCTCGGTGGCCCGGAGTTCGCGATGCTGGCCGGTGTGGTGCTCGGCGCGGCGCAAGCCGGCTCGCCAGTGGTGCTGGACGGCTGCGCCACCAGTGTCGCGGCGCTGCTCGCGATTGGACTCGAACCCGCCGCGCAGGCTTACCTGATCGCCGGCCAGCGCAGCCGCGAGCTCGCGCACTCCGCCGTGCTGACCGGACTCGGCCTGGAGCCGCTGCTGGAACTGCGGCTGCGCGCCGGTGAGGGAGTGGGCGCCTGCCTGGCGGCGGGACTGCTGCTGACCGGACTGCGGGTTCGCCGGACGGCCGGCCAGGTCAGCGGCTGAGCCGACCGGACCGGCCGGGGGCCGCCCGGCGCTCACTCAAGCTGGTAGACCCGGTCCTTGAACTCGGTGATCCGCTGGTAGTCACGTCGCAGGGCCTCGGTCGAGTCCGATGCCAGGAAGACCTTGAGCGTGCTGGACAGCAGGTCGACGGTCGGCCTCATCCGCCAGCCCTCCCGGAGCTTGACGATCACCTCCGACACCGTCTGCAGGCCTTCGATCTCGGCCACCACGTCCCGGTCGACGTGCTTGACGACTCCCTCGCGGTCGGTGGGGGTGTTGTAGACCCAGGCCTGGCAGAGCGCTGTGTAGCACCGGCCGGCGTAGCGATCTCCGAACTCCTGCGGGCGGGCGTAGGCCAGCGCGGTCAGGCCGGCCTGATTGGCCCCGAGGCACAGGTCGTGAAAGGCGGGGCTGAGGTTGCCGGCGGTCCGGGCGCCGACCTCGACCAGCGCCGGGCCGTCCGGCGTGATGATGACCTCGGCGTGGGTCGGCCCGTACTCGATGCCCAGCGCCCGCAGCGCGCTGTCGACGTAGCCGACCAGCTCGCCGACCCTGTTGTCCTCGGCCGGCAGCAGGATCTCGTAGTCATAGATGTTGTGCACGCCGACCTGCCGCTTGCGGTACTCCCAGACGCCGCAGGTGTAACGCCGGCCCTGCCAGGACACCATGTCCACCACGTACTCGATCCCATCGAGGTAGGACTGGACGAGCACCTCGTGATTGACCTCGCCCCAGATCGTCTGGGCGCCCAGGATCGTCTCGGCCGCCTCGCGCACCTGAGCGGCGTCGGCGCAGATGGCGACCTTGTCGGTCGCGGCCGAGGCCAGCGGCTTCACCACCACCGGGTAGCGCCCGGCCGCCTCGGCCCAGGCCACCACGTCCTCGGCGCTGCCGCTCTTGAACTGATCGGCGCACCGGACCCCGGCCCGGCGCAGCGCCTCGGCCATGTCGAACTTGTCCCGGCGGGCCGAGGACAGCGCCGTTCCATTGCTGGGCAGCCCCAACCGCTCGGAGAGGGCGTCGGCCAGCAGCACATCGGTCTCCTGCCCGGCGACCACGGCGATCGGGGAGTACGGCACGAGCTGGTCGGCCAGCTCAGCCGGGTCGTCACCGGACACAGTCGCCAGGTAGGCCATCTCCGCTCCGAACGCGGGCAGCTCCGGATCGCTCTTGACCTGCACCACGTCGATGCCGAGCGCGGTGAAGGCGTCCAGCAGGAAGTGGCTACAGGTGTACAAGTCGACGACCACCGCGACCGGCCGGCGCTGTTCGGGCATGGCTGGGCTACCTCGTCACGGGTCGGCGCTGTGTCATCGGTGCCACGCTAGCCGGTGCTGGCCGGCCACGAGCTCAGCTCGTGTCACCTCGCTTGGAGACGGACCTGGCTCGGGTGTGCATCCGTTCGCCCTGCGGCCCGAACAGGCTCAGGATCTCCACCGGCTGCTCGCCGGCGCTGCCGAACCAGTGCGGCACTCGGGTGTCGAACTCAGCGACCTCGCCGGCGCCGAGGACCAGGTCATGCTCGCCCAGGATGAGGCGCATCCGCCCGGACAGGACGTACAGCCACTCGTGGCCCTCGTGCGTCTTGGGCTGCGGCTCGCCGCTGCTCACCGGGATGATGATCTTCCACGCTTGCATGCCGCCGGGCTGACGGGTCAGCGGCAGGACGGTGCGGCCGTTGACCCTGCTGGGCTTGAGCCGGATCCGGGGATCGCCCACCTCCGGGGCTCCCACCAGGTCCTCCAGCGGGACCCGGTACGCCTGCGCGAGCGGGAGCAGCAGTTCCAGGCTGGCCCGTCGCTGCCCGGACTCCAGCCGGGACAGGGTGCTCTTGGAGATGCCGGTCGCCTCGGCCAGAGCCGTCAGCGTCACACCGCGCTGGGTGCGCAGCTGCTTCAACCGGGGGCCGACCTGGTCGATCGCGGCCGCGATCGCTGTCGTGGTGTCGCGCATCGCCCCATTCTGCGCCGGGTTTCCCATAAACAGCAACGTTTGTTGTCGGATTGGGAATCGCGGGGCCACCCTTGGCGACATGAGCGAATACGACGTGGTGATCATCGGCGGCGGCGCCGCCGGACTGTCAGCGGCATTGGTGCTGGCCCGGGCCCGACGCGAGGTTCTGGTGGTGGACGCGGGCGCCCCGCGCAACGCCCCGGCCGCGCACATGCACGGGTTCCTCTCGCGGGACGGCATGCCGCCCGGGCAGTTCTTGGCCGCCGGCCGGAAGGAGGTGAGGGGCTACGGCGGCGTGATCCGGGACGGCTCGGTCACGCAGGTCCTTCGGCGCGACCGGTCCGGTTTCCAGGTCCTGCTCTCCGACGGCCAGCGCGTGTCGGCGCGGCGGTTGCTCGTGGCGACCGGCCTGCGCGACGGGCTGCCCGACCTCCCGGGCCTGCGTGAGCGGTGGGCGCGGGATGTGCTGCACTGCCCGTACTGCCACGGTCACGAGGTGCGAGAGCAGAGGCTGGGCGTTCTCGGCGGTGCGCTCGGCGCCGTCCACTACGCCCAGATAGTCCGGCAGTGGTCACACGACGTGGTGTTCTTCGCACCGTCGGGCACGCTGACCGACGACCAGCGCTCGCAGTTGACGGCCAGGGCCATCGGGATCGTCGAAGGGACCGTCACCCGGGTCCTGGCCGCTGAGGACCGCCTGCGCGGTGTCGAGATGGAGGACGGCCGGAGCATCCACCGGGACGCGCTGTTCGTGCCACCGCGCTTCGCCGCGAACGACGACGTCCTCGTCAGCCTCGGTTGCGCTCTGGACTCCGACGGCTGGGTGGTGGCCGGTCCCCAGGGACAGACCAGCGTCTGCGGCGTGTGGGTGGCCGGCAACGTCGCCAACCCGCGAGCCCAGGTCATCACCGCCGCCGGCGAAGGGTCCGCGGCCGCCATCGCCATCAACGCCGACCTGGTCGAAGAAGACGTCCGCGACGCCGTTCACGACGTCACTCAGGGCGTCCTGCTCTGAGGCGCCCTCATCGAGGAGGATCAATGTCCCACCGAACAACCCCGAACGGCCCCAACCCAAACCCAAACCCAAACCCGGGCCCGGGCCCAAGTCCGAGCCTGGGCCCGAGCCCGAGCCCGAGCCCGAGCCCGGGCCCGAGCCCGAGCCCGAGCCCGCAGAGGGTCTCCCCGCCCAGCAAGCATCAACTGGCGCTGATGATCTGGTTGTGCGTCTTCCCGACCCTGGCCATCCTCAACCTCGCGCTGGGTGACTGGCTCAAGGCGATGCCTGCCATCCCGCGGACCTTCGTGCTGAGCACGGTCGCGGTCCCGATCGTCATCTACGGCCTGATGCCGCACCTGCACCGGCTGCGTGTCCGGCTGCTGGCCCGCTCCGCTGGCAGCGCCGCCTAGCGGGAGCAGCCCGGCCGCCACCCGGTTGACACCCGATTGACACCCGGCGCCTGGGAGGCGGGACGACAGAGCCCCTGGCCGCATCCGCGGGCCAGGGGCTCGATCGCATTGGGGTGAGTGACGGGACTCGAACCCGCGACATCCGCGACCACAACGCGGCGCTCTACCAGCTGAGCTACACCCACCATCACCTTGCCGGCCGCGGCGGCGACCGGCAAAGCTCGATCAGTCTAGCGGCTGACCGGTCTCTGGCACGACCGGGTCGGCGGGCTCCTGCGGCGCCTGCGCAGGCGGCTGGGAGCCGGTGTCAGCGACGATCGCGGCGACGGCCCCGGCCGCCAGGCTCGGCCCGGCCGCCGAAGCCGCGCCCGCGGCGGCGCCCAGGGCGGCGGCGGCCGCGACCGGGTCGGTGGCAGCCGTCGAGTGCGGATCGACCGCCAGCCCGGGATGGGCTGCCGAGCCAGGGTCAGGCGCCTGCCTGGCGTCCGCGGCGGCGCCCAGCACGGCGGCGGCGGCGGCGGCGGCCTCCTCGGTGGTCGGCCCGGGCGGCGGGACGAAGATCGTCGCCCGGTAGTAGCGCAGTTCCTGCACGCTCTCGTAGATGTCGGCCAGCGCCCGGTGCGCCAGGCCCTTGGCCGGTTGGCCGAAGTAGACCCGGCGGTACCAGCGCCGGGCCAGCTCCTTGATGGAGGAGACGTCGATCATCCGGTAGTGCAGGTGCGCGTCGAGGTCTGGCATGTCCCGAACGATGAAGCCGCGGTCGGTGGCGATGGAGTTGCCGCACAACGGGGCGCTGCGGGCCTCGGGCACGAACCGCTTGATGTAGTCAAGCACCTGCTGCTCGGCCTGGCCCAGGGTCACCGTGGACTGCCGGACGAGCTGGGTGAGGCCCGAGCTCTCGTGCATCTGACGCACGAAGGGCACCATCGTCTCCAGCACGTCGTCGGCGCAGCCGATCACGATGTCCAGGCCCTCGTCCAGCACGTTCAGCTCGGAGTCGGTCACCAGCACGGCGATCTCGATCAACGCGTCCCGGCCGAGTTCCAGCCCGGTCATCTCGCAGTCGATCCAGACCAGCTTGTCGTCCTTCACTTCCTTTTCGGTCACGAGGGCGAAGCGTAGAGCAGAATCGCACGCCTGGAACCTGCGAACCGTGTTTGAGCGAGCCAGAGGAGGCCAAGATGAGCCGGACGCTGTTGAGCGCCGAGGAACTGGAGGACGGCCTGCGGGGGCGGGCGCCGGACTGGTCGGTGGCCGGCGACGCCCTGATCCGGACCGTCGAGTTCAGCTCGTTCCTGACCGCCGTGCGGTTCATCACCGAGCTGGCCCCGGTCGCCGAGCGGCTGGATCACCATCCGGACCTGAGGCTGTCCTGGCGGACGGTGGAGCTGAGCCTGAGCACCCACTCCGCGGGCGGGCTGACCCGGCTGGACCTGGAGCTGGCCCGCGAGTTGGACGCGATCATCGACCGGCTGCGCTGAGGCTTCTCCTGGGCCGCGTGCGGCTCTAGCTGGTCAGGCAAACGGCACAGCGCTCGGCCATTGGCAAATGCACCCCCTCCGGCTAGGTTTAATCGTTTTCAATCGGTTTGCGCCTGTCACACCAAGTGTGCTGTGCCAGGTCTGGGGTGTAGGAGAGTTTCGTGTCACGTGGGCGACGTCGATGACCACCACAACCCGTGATGCCATGACAGACACCGCACTCCAACCGACCCAGGACGTGCGGGGCGCCCGCACGCACCGCGACAGCTCCGCCCTGAGCCTGGGCTGGACGTGGATCTTCTCGCCCGCTTCGGCGCTCAGCGCGGCGGGGCGCTGACGCGATGACCGAACTCAGCCCGGCCATCACGGCCGAACCCGAGCTGGAGCGCGCCGACTGGCGTCGGTTCCGATTGCTGGTCGCCGGCAGCGGGGCGTCCTCGTTTGGCAGCTATCTGAACATGGTGGCGCTGCAGCTGTTCGTCTACCAGACGACCGGCAGCGCAGTGGCCACCGGTCTGTTCCTGGTGTTGCGGATGGCCTCCGGATTCTTCGCGGGCATGGCCGGCGGGGCCGTGGCCGCCCGGCTGCCGCGGCGGGTGGTGATGATCAGCTGCGACCTCGCGCAGGCGTCGATGCTGCTGGTGTTCGCCCTGTCCTCGAACGACGTCCGGGTGGCGCTGCTGCCGGTGCTGGCGGTCTCGATCGGAGTGCTGAACACCACCAACCAACTGCTGCTGCGTGCCACGGTGCCCGACTTCGTCGGCGCCGAGAACCGCATGCGCGCCAACGGGTTGCTCGTGACAGGCCGCGCGGTGGCGATGGCGCTGGGCTTCGCCACCGGCGGTCTGCTGGTGTCCTGGGTCGGCTACACGGCGGCGTTCCTGGTCGATGCCGGCACCTTCTGCGTCTCCGCGCTGGTGCTGTCCACTGTCAGGCTGCGCTTTCCGCGCCGCGTGCGGCAGGTCCGGCAGCAGGAGAGGCCGAGCCTCACGGCGCGGAGCAAGCTCGTGCTGGTCGCCTTGACCGCCGCCCCCTCCGTGCTGGCGATCGTGGTCATCCGATGCGTGGACGCCTTCGGGTCGGCCTCCCACCAGGTCGGCATCCCGATCTACGCCACCCAGCTGCAACCGGACAACCCGTCTGGGTTCGTCGGCAACTTCTGGGCTGCGTGGGCGATCGGACTGTTTGCCGCCCACCAGCTGGTGAGCCGGATCTACAAGAGCGGACACCGGCACGACGAGCGCGCGTTCGTGATCGGCACCGCCGTGATGTCCGCAGCCTTCATCGCCGCGTTCTCCGGCCTCGGCCAACCCTGGGTGCTGCTGGTGGCCCTGGTCGCCGGCCTCGCCGACGGGTTCATCGAGATCACCTACACCACCAGGGTGCAGGCCGAGCCGGACCCTGCGCGGGGCTTGTTCTTCGGCCTGACCGCGATGGCCGAGAACGCGGGCCTGGGCATCGGCCTACTGGTCGCCTCGGGCCTGCTGGAGGTGTGGACGCCGCTGGCGGTGGCCGCGCTGCTGCACGGCGTGGTCATCGTGCTGGCCCTCGGGTACGTGATCCAGACCATCCGCAAGCCGGGCGACCGGGCGACGACTTCAAGCTGATAGGGAAACCGCCGTGCCGCAGACCCTGCTCACCACCCTGCTCGGCCACCCGCTGGTGGCCGATGCCGCCCTGCTCGCCGCGACCACCGCCGACGGCCTCGACGTTCGAGTCGCGCACGTGGTGCCCACCCCGGGCACGGCGCCCGCGCGGGTGCGCCGGGTGGTGGCCGCGCTCGGCGCGGTCGAGGGCGACCCACTGCTGGTCTCGGTGGTCTCGGCCATCCCGCGCGACTCCGAGGGCGAGCCCGACGAGCGCGCGCTGAGGCGACTTGCGGTCCCGGCGTCGGTGACCACCCCGGTTGTCCTGCCCGTCCCCCAGACAGGCAGGCGACACCTCGGCGAGTTCGTCGACCTGCCAACCCCCTGGGTCGCTGGACCGCCGGCCGCCCTGGTCGAGCCGGGCGCCGACCTGACCGGGCCGTCCTCGCTCACCAGCACGGGCGGCTTGCACATCGCAGCGGAGGACCCGACGACCCTGGTCGAGGCGCTGCTGAGCGCCGCCGAGCGACACCGCGACCGTGGCGTGCACGTCGTCGAGCAGGGCCTCACCCGAGTCCTGACCTACCCCGAGCTGCTTGAGCGGGCCACCCGCACCCTCGCGGGCCTGCGCGCTGCCGGTCTCGGCGTGGGCGACGCCGCGGTGCTGCACACGCCGTCACTGGCCGAGCACGTCATCGGCCTGTGGGCCTGCCTGCTCGGCGGCATCACCCCGGTGGCGGTGGCCCAGTCGGCCACCTACGCCACGCGCACGCCCGTGCTGGACAAGCTGGAGCACGCCTGGCGCGATCTCGGCGAGCCGGCTGTGCTCTCCGGCGGCGCGACCGTCGCCGGGCTGCGCGCACACGCCCAGCGATCGGGGCTGACGTCCATGCGGGTGATCGACCTGGCCGAGTGCGCCGCCGGAGAGACCGCCGATGGCATCCACCGACCCGAACCCGGCGCGGTGGCGATGCTGCAGCTGTCCTCCGGCAGCACCGGCAAGTCCAAGGTCATCCAGATCACCCACCGCGGCTTGATCCGCTACGCCCAGGCCGCCCGCCAGGTCAGCAGGATGGGCGCCGGGGACGTGTTCGTGAACTGGTTGCCGCTCGACCACGTCGCCGGGCTGGTCATGTACCACATCGGCCCGGTCATCCTGGGCTGCGACAACGTCCAAGTCCCCACCGCCGACGTGCTCGCCGACCCGCTGCGCTGGCTGGACCTGCTGCACTCCTACCGGGCCCAGCACAGCTGGTCGCCCAACTTCGGGTTCGGTCTGGTCGCCGACGCGCTCACCACCGCCGACCCGGCCCGCACCTGGGACCTCACGCCGCTGCGCGCTCTGGTCAACGCGGGAGAGCAGTGCACCGAGCCGATCATGCGCCGGTTCGTCGAGGCCACCGCCCGGTTCGGCGTCCGGCCGGACACCGTGCTGCTGGCCTGGGGGATGGCCGAGACGTGCACGGCCATCACGTACCAGGCTTACGGGCCCGAAGCCGTGCAGCACGTCCGGCAGGCCTCCGACGGCGGGGTGGAGCTGCTGGCCGCGCCTGCCGAGGGAAGCTCCACCTTCCTCAGCATGGGCGCGCCGAGTCCCGGCTCGGAGTTCCGGATCGCCGCGCCCGATGGCGTGACGGTGCTGCCGGAGCTGCGGATCGGCCGGTTGCAGGGCCGGTCGGACCGGGTGACGCCGGGTTATCTGAACAACCCGGACGCCAACACCGAGGCGTTCGGAGACGGCGACTGGTTCGACACCGGTGACCTGGCGTTCATGGCCGACGGGCGGGTGACCATCACCGGCCGGGCCAAAGAGATCATCATCATCAACGGCGTCCACCACTTCTGCCACGAGATCGAGGACGTGGTCGGCGCGCTGCCCGGGGTGGCGGTCAGCTTCACAGCCGCGTTCGGCGTGCCCACCCCGGAGGGCGACGAGCGGCTGGCCGTGGTGTTCGTGCCCGCCGACGGGCTGACCGGCGAGGTCGTCGGCGCGGTCCGGCGGCGGCTGGCCGAACGGTTCGGGCTGGCCTCGGTGCTGCTTGCGGCCGTGGATCGGGCCGGCTTCGACAAGACCACCAGCGGCAAGATCCAGCGCACCGCCATGCGGGGCAGGCTCCTGCGCGGCGAGCTGAACGACGGCCTGCGGGCGGTCGAGCTGGCCGAGTCCGCCCCCACCACTTTTCCCGACGCCCTGCACCGTCCGGTGTGGACACCACTGTCCTTTTCCGCGACCCGCGATCCCGGTCGGGTCCGGGTCTTCGGCGATCCCGCTCTTGCCGCCGCTCTTGCCGCCGCGCTGCCCGGCGCGCAGGCTCTGCAGCCCGGCGACCTCTCCGCCGACCTGATCGTCGTGGCGCCGGCGACCGACGAGGAGCAGGCCTCGATCCCAGTCCTCAAGCTGGTGCAGGAGCTGGCCGCGGCAGGCTGGACCGGCGAGCTGGTCGCCGTCGGCCACGGCGACCCTAGGACCGCTCTCACCGCAGCCATCGCCGCCACCGCAAGCGTGGAGCTACCCGAGCTGCGCAGCTGGCGTCTGGAATTGCCCACCACCGACCCGGCTCGGATCGCCGAGGCGCTGAGTTTCATCCACAGCGAGTCGGTGATCGCCTGGCACGACCGCTGGGTGGGCCGCACCCTGGAGCCCGCCGAACCCGTTCCTGGCGCCAGGTCGGCCATCGAGCCGGGAAGCTGCTGGCTGGTGACCGGCGGCCTGGGCGGAGTCGGCCGGGCGATACTGCCCGGGCTCGGCATCCGGATGCTGGTTGTCGGCCGTGGTCCGGCCCGGGACCTGGGCGAGCTGGGGCCCGACGCGCGATACGTCCGGGTCGACGTGGCTGATGCGGACGCGCTCGAAGCCGCCGTCGCGGAGGCGGAGGTGGCCTGGGGTGAGCCGCTGGCGGGGGTGCTGCACCTGGCCGGGCTCTACGAATCGATCCAGCTCGCCGAGACCACCGCCGACAAGTGGCGGGCGCAGACCCGCGCCAAGGTGGCCGGGTCCAACGCCGTGGCGGAGGTAGTGCGGCGGCGTCCAGGGAGCAGGCTGGTCGCCTTCTCCTCCCTGCTGACCTGGTTCCCCAGCGTCGGCGCCGGCGCGTACGCCGCCGGTAACCACTACCTTGAAGCCCTGACGGAGCGGCTCGGCGCCGATAACCCGGTGCACACCCTGATCTGGGGTCTGTGGGGGTCGACCGGCATGAACGCCGGCCACGACTACCGCGATGCGGCCGTCCGGGGCAAGCTGCTCAGCTTCTCCTCCGTCGAGGGTGTCAACCTGTTCACCGCAGCCATGCGCCTGCCACCGGGGCAGGTGCTCCTCGGCGTCGACCGCGCCAACCCGGTCGCCCGCCGGATGCTGCCCCCGGAGCCGCTCGAAGGCGCCGCCGTGGCCTGCCGGGACGCGTTCGGCGCCGACATCCCGAGTGCGCCGACCCAGACGGCTGCAGCTGTGAAGGCCGAGCCCAAGCCGGCTGCCGGATCGGTGCGCAGGTTGGTCCGCGAGGAGCTGCGCCGGATCGTGCCCGGCGGCGTCGATCCGCACACGCCCTTCTACCAGGCAGGCCTTGGATCACTGGGCATGATGCGTCTGCATACCGCGCTCCAGTCCGCCCTCGGCCGCGAGTTCCCGCTTACGGAGCTGTTCTCTCACCCGACCGAGGTCGAGCTGAGCGCCCACCTCGGCGAACTGGCTGGCGGGCGCCCGACCGATACCCGCCGCGGTGACGTGCGCGACCGTCGGATCGCCATCATCGGAATGGCCGGCCGCTTCCCCGGTGCGCCCAACCTGGAGCAGTACTGGGACAACCTGCTCGCGGGCGTGGTCAGCACCACCCGGTTCAGCCGCGACGAGTTGCTCGCCGCGGGCCTGCCGGCGTCCCTGGTGGACGATCCGGCGTACGTCCCGGTCAGCGGTGCGCTCTCCGACATCGCGGCCTTCGACGCCGACCTGTTCAACATGAGCCCCGCCGAAGCCGCCGTCACTGACCCGCAGCAGCGGCTGTTCCTCCAGGTCTGCCAGCAGGCCCTGGAACACGCTGGCTATGCCGGGGCGGGTAGCCGAACGGGCGTCTACGCCGGCTCCGGCATGGCGCTGTACTCCCTGCGCAGCTACCTCCGCGAGAACCTGGGCGGCGCGGACGCGGGCGACCAACTGTCCGCACTCCAAGTCGCGATCGGCAACGACCCGGACTTTCTCGCCACCCGCGTCGCCTACCGGCTCGGCCTCACCGGGCCCGCGGTCACCGTGCGCACCGCCTGCTCGACCTCGCTGGTCGCCGTGCACACCGCGATCACCGCGCTCCTGGCAGGTGACGCCGACATGGCCCTGGCAGGGGCTGCCGCACTGCACGTGCCTGGGGTCGTGGGCTACCGGTATGAGCAGGGCTCGATCCTGTCCAGCACGGGCGCCTGCCGCGCGTTCGACGCGGCTGCCGACGGCACGGTCGGCGGTAACGGCGTTGCGGCCGTGCTGCTCAAGCCGCTGGAGGCCGCCCTCGCCGACGGCGACACCGTGCACGCGGTCATCCTGGGGTCCGCGATCAACAACGACGGCTCGGCCAAGCAGGGCTTCACCTGGCCCGGTGTCGCAGGCCAGGTCGCCGTGGTGCGCGACGCACTCGCCACAGCCGGGGTCGAGCCGGGGTCCATCGGCTACATCGAAGCCCACGGCACCGGCACCTCCCTCGGCGACCCGATCGAGATCGCGGCTCTGCGGCAGACCTTCGGTGACCGTTGCGACCCGTTGCTGGTGGGGTCGGTGAAACCCAACATCGGCCACCTCGACACGGCCGCAGGCATGGCCGGGCTGCTCAAGGCTGTCCTGGCCCTGCGCGCCGGAACCGTGCCCCCGCAGGCCAATTTCGAGTCGCCCAACCCCGCGCTGCGCCTGGGTGAAGGTGGCATCACCGTGCCGACCGTGCCGATGCCGTGGCCAGTGCCCGGGGTTCGTCGGGCAGGTGTGACCGCGCTGGGCGTAGGCGGCACGAACGCGCATGTGGTCCTGGAACAGGCGCCCGCGCAGGAGCCGTCCACCGTGTCGGCGCCGTGGATCGTGCCGCTGTCCGCGCGCGGACCGCAGGCGCTGGCCCAACTCGCCGGGTCCACCGCCGATGCGCTGGCCGAAGTCAGCCCAGCGGACGCCCTGATCACCCTCGGCGCCGGTCGCAGGCGGCTGCCACACCGGCTGGTGGCCTGGGGCGAGGACGCCGAGGCGACCGCACGCGAACTACGCGCGGGCGGCTCGGCCAGCGGGGTGGCCGGACGCAAAGGCCCACTCGTGTTCGCCTTCACAGGACAGGGCGTGGACTGCGCGGGCGCCGGAACCGCGCTGCTGGCACACCCCGTTTCGGCCACCGTGCTGCACCGGCTGCTCGACCAGCATCGCCACGACTGGGGCGTGGACCTGCTGCCCCCGCTGCTCGGCGAACCGCGCAAGTGGACCACCGAGACGCTGCAACCGGCCCTGCTCGCGGTGCAGCTGGCGCAGGTGGCGCTGCTCGCCGAACTGGGCGTGCGACCTGATGCCGTGGTCGGGCACAGCGCGGGGGAGTATGCGGCACTCGCCTGCGCCGGGGCGCTGTCCGAAGAGGACGCGATGCACCTGGCCGCGGTGCGAGGGGCGCTGATGCAGACCGCGCCCGAGGGCGCGCTGCTGGCCGTGTTCGCCGATATCTGCGAGCTTCCTGGGCTCTCGGTCGCTGTGCGCAACGGGCCCGGGCACATCGTGTTCGGCGGCCCGCCCCAGGCGGTGGCTGACGCAGAGCGCCAGCTCCTGGCACAAGGCGTGGAATGCAGGCGGCTCGCCGCCGACCGCGCTTTCCACACCCCGATGGTCGAGCCCGTCCTCGCTGCCCTGGCCGGCCAGGCGGCGGCGCTGGACTGGAAGCCGCTGGCACTGCCCGTCTACTCCGGGACCGGCGCCGTGCTGACCGAAGGCGCCGTGCTGGGCGCCGACCACGTCCGCACGCACACCCGGTCCACCGCCGACTTCCGCCACTCGGTGGACCAGTTGGTCGCCGAAGGTCACACCACATTCGTCGAGCTAGGCCCGTCCGGTGTGCTGACTGCGCTGGGCAGGCAGTGGTCCGGCACAACCTGGCTCCCACTGCGCCGCCGTGGCGCCGACACCGTCATCCCCGGGCTTGCCGCCCTGTTCTGCCACGGCGTCGAGCTTGACTGGGCCATGCTCGCCCCCGGCGGCCGGCGGGTCCCGCTGCCCACCTACCCGTTCCAGCCGACGCGGCACTGGATCGACCCGGCGCCTGCCGTGACCCCGGCGCCTGCCGTGGCCCCGGCGCCTGCCGTGGCCCCCGTCCCCGTCGTGGTCCCCGTCCCCGTCGTGGTCCCCGTCCCCGCGACCCAGGAGAGTGCACCGGACATGCCGGCCGAGCAGACCGATGACCTGACCGAGCTGGTGCTCACCCAGATACGTGAGCTGACCGCACACCATCTGGGATCCAAGGTGGACCGCGTCCCCCCCGACGCGCCGTTCTTCGACCTCGGCGCGGACTCGTTGCTCATGATCAACATGGTTCGCGAGCTGGAGGTCGCCTTCGGCGTGCGGGTGGCCATGCGGGAGCTGTTCGAAGTGGTGGATACCCCGGCCCGGCTCAGCGCCGTGGTCGCCGAGCGGATGTCACCTGCCAAGCGCGCCGAACTGGCCCCTGCGCCCGCGGCCGCCGCGCCCATGCCTACCCCGCAGCCCGCACCGCAGCCGCTGCCTGCCACCCCGCAGCCCACCCCCGCACCGCAGCCGCCGCCTGCCACCCCGCAGCCCACCCTCGCACCGCAGCCGCTGCCTGCCACCCCGCAGCCCACCCCCGCATCGCAGCCGCTGCCTGCCGCCCCGGCCGTCCAACCGGTTGCGGCGCCGCTCCCCGTCGTGGCCTCCGAACAGCAGCCGGCGACGGCGCCGAGCAGCGGGTACGAGGCAGTGGTCCGCGAGCAGCTGACCCTGATGGGCCGGTTCTCCGAGCTCATGTCCGAGCAGCTCGCCGTGTTCACCGGCAGGCTCGCCGCACCCCTACCCGTCACGCCGCAGCCCCAGGCAGCACCGCAGCCCACGGAAGCACCGCAGCCCACGGAAGCACCGCAGCCCCAGGCAGCACCGCAGCCCACGGCAGCACCGCAGCCCACGGAAGCACCGCAGCTCCAGACAGCACCGCAGCCCACGGACGGCACTCAGCTCGGGCCCCGGCCCACCGTCACCCAGAGCTCGGGCATGACCGGCGGCAGGCTGACCGCGACCCAGCGCGCCCACCTCGATGACCTCATCGCTCGCTACACCGCGCGCACCAAGACCTCCAAGCAGCTCACCCAGCGCTACCGACGGCCGCTGGCTGACAGCCGCGCGGTGGTCGGCTTCCGCAGCGTCACCAAGGAGCTGCTCTACCCGCTGGCCGCGCGCCGGGCCCGCGGCGCGTACCTGGAGGACGTCGACGGCAACACCTACGTCGACATCACCATGGGCTTCGGCGCGCTGATGTTCGGACACGAGCCCGACTTCGTCACCGAGGCGGTGACCGCTTACCAGGCTGATGGCATGCGCTTGGGCCCGCGCGGCCCGGAGGCAGGCGAGGCCGCTGAGCTAATGGCCGGACTGACCGGTCTGGACCGCGTCGCTTTCGCCACTACCGGCACCGAGGCCAATTCAGCGGCCTTCCGACTGGCCCGCGCGCACACCGGCCGCACCAAGATCGTCACCTTCGACGGCTCGTACCACGGGCACTTCGACTCGGTGCTCGGCAGGCCGGTGCCCGGCGGCGACAGGCCGCGGACCGTACCGGTGTCGGCGGGCGTGCCGCACTCGGCGGTGGCAGAGTCGATGGTGCTCGGCTACGGCGACGAGGCCAGCCTGGATGTGATCCGCAGACATGCCGGGGAGATCGCGGCCGTCGTATTGGAAGCCGTGCCCAGCCGCTACCCGAACCGGCAGCCGGTCGAGTTCGTGCGCGAGCTGCGCCGGCTATGCGACGAGACCGGCATCGTCCTGATGTTCGATGAGATGCTCACCGGGTTCCGCCCACACCCGCAGGGCGCCCAAGGGATCTTCGGGGTCCAAGCCGACCTGGCCACCTACGGCAAGCTGATCGGCGGCGGTTACCCGATCGGCGCCATCGCCGGCCGCGCCGAGATCATGGACTGGATCGACGGCGGTCACTGGCAGTACGGCGACGACAGCGTCCCCCAAGGTGAGACGACCTTCTTCGGCGGCACCTACATCCAGCACCCGCTGGCCATGGTCGCGGCCAAGGCTGTGCTGACCCACCTGCGCGAGCAGGGACCCGGTCTGCAGCGCGCCGTGAGCGAGCGCACCGAGCGGCTCGGGAGAACGCTCAACGAGTTCTTCGCAGCCGAGGACCTGCCGCTGTCGGTGGAATGGTTCGGGTCGCTGTTCCGGTTCGCCCACCGCGGCAACCTGGAGCTGCTCTTCCACCACCTGGTGATGGAAGGCGTGCACGTCTGGGAGTGGCGCAACTTCTTCCTGTCCACCGCCCACACCGACGCCGACGTCGACTTCATCCTCGACGCCGTCCGCAACTGCGTGGATGACCTGCGCCGCGGAGGCTTCCTGCAGGGCAAGCCCAGCGACGCGCCCGCGCGTCGGCGATCGCTGCCGAGCATCCCCGCCGTCGTGGCCAAGACAGCGGTGGCGGAGGTGGCCTCGACCGACGTCGGCCCGACGACCCCGGACTTCAGCCTGTACTTCTTCGGCGATTACCCACACGAGAGCACCGGTGACAAGTACGCGGCCATCCTGTCCGCCGCTCGATTCGCCGACCGCAGTGGACTGCACGCGGTGTGGCTGCCGGAACGGCATTTCGACTCATTCGGCGGCGTGTTCCCCAACCCGTCGGTGCTCGCCGCCGCGATCGCTGCCCAGACCAGCCGGGTCAGGCTGCACTCAGGCAGCGTGGTGCTGCCGCTGCACGACCCGATCCGGGTCGCCGAGGAGTGGTCGGTGGTGGACAACCTCTCCGGTGGGCGGGTGTCGATCGGGGTGGCCAGCGGCTGGCACGCGCGGGACTTCGTGCTGGCGCCGCAGGCGTACGGCAAGCACCGGGAAGTCATGTTCGAGGGCGTGGAGACTATCCGCGCGCTATGGCGCGGCGAGTCGGTGCTCAGGAAGGCAGGCACCGGCGAACAGATCGAGGTCAGGCTGTACCCGAAGCCGATCCAGTCCGAGCCGGACTTCTACACCGCGATCGTGGGCAACCCTGACAGTTACCGGCAGGCAGCGCGCGCCGGGTTCGGCGTCATCACCAACCTGATGGTGCAGAGCGTGGAGCAGCTGGGGGAGAACATCGCCCTCTACCGGCGTACGCGAGCCGAAGCAGGCCTGGACCCCGACGGTGGGCGGGTCGTGTTGCTGCTGCACACCTATCTCGGCGACGACACCGAGCGAGCGCGCGCGGAGGCGTTCGGCCCGTTCTGCGACTACCTGCGCTCATCGCTGTTGCTGTTCGGGCAGGTGACCAACAGCCTCGGCTTCTCCATCGACATGCAGAACACAAACCCCGAGGACATGGAGTACCTCCTCTCCAACGCCTACAAGCGCTACTGCCTCGACCGAGCCCTGATCGGCACCCTGGACGACGCCGAGCCGATCGTGCGCAGTCTCACGGCCCTCGGCGTGAACGAGGTGGCCTGCTTCATCGACTTCGGGGTCCCGCCCGCGCAGATCACCGCCGGGCTGCCCCACATCCAGAGGCTGCGCTCCCGGTTCGCCGACGGCCAGTCGACCGACGACCAGCGTGACGTCCGTGACGCCAGCCCGAGCGAGCAGCAGATCTGGTACGCCGAGCAGGCGTTGCCCGGGCGCCCCACCTACACCGAGTCCCTGGTCGTGGCGCTGGAAGGCGAACTCGACGTCGCGGCATTGCGAGCGGCGCTGAGCGCGGTCGCTGCTCGCCATGACAGCCTTCGCTCGACCTTCCACGACATCGACGGCGTGCTGAAGCGGGTCGTCGCCGCCCCGTCCGAGCTGGCGCTGCCCGTGCGCGAAGAGCCGGGAGCCGATGTCGAGGAGGCCGCCCGCCGGGCGATGGCGCGCGAGACCGCCACCCCGTTCGACCTGGCCACCGGCCCGCTGTTCGCGCCCTACCTGGTCCGGCTGAACGAGCAGCGGCACCTGCTGGTGCTGCGGATGCACCACCTGGTGATCGACAGCGTGTCCGCGATGGTCCTGACCGAGGAGATCTCCGCGGGCTACCGGGCCGCCGCCACCGGCGCCGACGTCGCCCTGCCGGTCGCCGACCCGTTACCGGCGCCGCAGCCGGCTTCGGCGGAGTCGCTGGCGTACTGGACCGCGCTGCTGGCGGGTGCGCCCCGCGAGCTGGATCTGCCTTATGACCACCCGCGCCCTTCGGAGCCGTCCGGTCGGGGCGCATCCGTCGGAGCGGAACTGGACGCCGAGTTGACGGCCGCGTTGCGGTCGGTGGCCCGTGAGCACCGGGTCACGCCGTTCACCGCGCTGCTGGCGGGGTGGGCTCTGACGCTGCGGGTGTTGAGCGGCGAGTCGGACCTGGTGGTCGGCAGCCCGTTCGCGCACCGGCTTGCGGGGGCCGAGCGGGCCGTCGGGTTCTTCGTGCACACGCTGCCGTTGCGGATCAAGATCGAGGACGGGGCAACGTTCACCGACGTGCTGAAGCTCGTTCGCGAGCAACTGCTCAGCGCCCAGGAACACCGGGACGCCCCGCTGCCGGAGATCGTGCGCGCCCTGGGCGGCCACCCGGACCCGCAACGCAACCCGCTGTTCGACACCATGGTCGTCTACGACAACGATGCCTACTTCGAGCTCGACCTCCCCGGCGTCCGCGCCACGCTTCTCGACGTCCTGCCCGACCGCGCCCCGGCAGACCTGGTGCTGTTCCTGACCAATCTCGGCGACACCGTGCGCTGCCGCCTGAACCACGCCCTGGACCTGTTCGAGCCAGACACCGCCGGCCTCCTGCTCACGACCTACAGCCAGGTCCTCTCCGCTGTCCTGGCCAACCCGCACTGCCCCGTCAGCGACCTGGACCAGCTCGATCGGGACACCCAGCTCCCGCCGGCCGCCTGGACCAGGGGCGGACCGGCGCCTCAC
Organism: Jatrophihabitans sp.; assembly: GCA_036399055.1. Taxonomy (NCBI): domain Bacteria; kingdom Bacillati; phylum Actinomycetota; class Actinomycetes; order Jatrophihabitantales; family Jatrophihabitantaceae; genus Jatrophihabitans; species Jatrophihabitans sp. The sequence goes on along the minus strand of DASWNX010000046.1, from coordinate 25,730 downwards.
GGCCCCCCGCTCCTGCACCACGGCGTCCTCGATCGCCAGTCCGAGCTTCCCGCAGTCATCGACGACGGCCAGGTGACCACCAGCGCCCAGCTGAGCGCCCGCGCCGCCGCCGTGGCCGGCGCCATAGCCGAGCTCGGGGTGCCCGTCGGAACCCCGGTCGCAGTCCTGCTGCCCCGCGGCGCGGACGCCGTGGCAGCCATGCTCGGCGCCCTTGCCGCCGGGGTGCCGTACCTGCCGATGGACCCGGAGCAGCCCCTTGCCCGCCTCGGGCTCATGGCCGGCAAGGCCAGGGCCGCCGCTGTGATCACCACTGCCGGCGTCGAGGTCCCCGGCGGCCTCCCGACCATCCATATCGACCGGCTCGCCGAGAAGACTGGGATCAGCGGCCACCCCCTCACCTCGGACGACCTGGCCTACGTCCTGTTCACCTCCGGCTCCACCGGCGAGCCCAAAGGCGCGCTGATCGAGCACCGCGCCATCTCCAACACCCTCGGCTGGTACACCCGCGCCCTGGACCTGACCGCCGCCGACCGGCTCTCGTGGTTCTGCAGCCCCGGGTTTGACGTCTCCGTGATCGAGGTCTGGTCCGCCCTCCACGTCGGCGCGCCCCTGTGCATCACCCCGCCCAGCCTGCGCTATGACCCGGCCGGGCTGCGCGACTGGCTGATCGACACCGGCATCACCGTCGCCTTCGTCCCCACCCCGATGGGCGAGTTGCTGCTCGACCAGCCCTGGCCCACCGACGGCTCGGTCGCCCTGCGGCACCTGGTCGTCGGCGGTGACGCCCTGCACCGCAGGCCACCGGCCGGGGCGCCGTTCCGGCTCTGGAACGCCTACGGCCCCACCGAGGCCGCTGTGGTCTCCACCTGGGCGGAGGTCACGGCGGACGGGGACGGCCCGCCCACGATCGGCCGGCCGGCGCCGGGCACCTGGGTCCGGGTCGTGAACGACGAGGGCCGCCGGGTGAAGGTGGGCGAGCCCGGTGAGCTGCTGGTCGGTGGCGCTCAGCTGGCCCGCGGCTATGTCGAGCCGACCCCCGACCAGGCCGCCCGGTTCGTGGGCGCCGGCGAGGATCGCAGCTATCGCACCGGCGATGTGGTCCGCTGGCGCGCCGACGGTGAGCTGGAGTTCCTGCGCCGCAGTGACCAGCAGGTGCAGATCCGCGGCTTCCGCGTCGAACCCCGCGAGGTCGAGCACCAGCTCGCCACGCTCCCCGGCGTGCGCGAAGGAGCGGTCCGCGCCTGGACCGACTCCGAGGGCACGGTGCGGCTGGCCGCCTACGTGGTCACCGCGCCCGGGGTGGCTGTCGCCGACCTGCGCGCGAGGTTGGCGACCCGGTTGCCTGAGTACATGATCCCCGCGACTTGGCAGGCACTTGAGGCGTTGCCGCTGACCACCAACGGCAAGCTCGACCGGGCCGCCCTACCCGAACCGACGCTCGGCACGTCCCGGCAGCCAGCGGCGCGACAGCGCGGCGGAGTGGAGCAGCGGCTGGCCGCGGTGTGGGCGGCTGAGCTCGGCGTGGACACGGTGTCGCCGGGCGCCACCTTCCTCGAGCTGGGCGGGCACTCACTGAGCGCGATCCGGCTGGTGAACCGCATCCGGGCCGAGCTGGACGTGCGGCTGGACGTGGTGGACTTCCTGCGCAGGCCGACCGTGCGCAGTCTGGCGGCCTTTCTGGCCCCGCAGCTGGAGCCCTCCGACGTCGAGACCAGCGCCCCGGCCAGTCGCGGCCAACAGCGCTCTCACCGCGTGACCACGACCCGCGACAACCCAAGGGTGCTGACGATCGCCAGCCGCTTCAGCCTCCACGGCGAGCTGAACGTGCCTGCTCTGCATCGCGCGCTGACCGCGTTGATGCTCAGGCACCCGGCCCTTCGCACCCGGGTCCGTGAGGTGGACGGTGTGCTGTGCCAGCAGGTGATGTTCGCAAGCGAGGCCTCGCTGAAGGTCGTCGACGCCTCCGAGGATGACCTTGAGGCGTTGGTCCTGGCGGCTGCCGAGGACCCTGCGGACCTCACCGCAGCGGCTACCTTCCGGGCGACGCTGTTCACCATCGCCGACTGCCGCGCTGACCTACTGCTCACCGTCCACCACGCCGTCAGCGACGGCTGGTCCATGGGCGTCCTCATCGGCGACCTGGGTGAGCTGTACCGGGCAGAGGTCACCGCCGAGGCCCCCGACCTCCCGGACCTGAGAGCCACCTACATCGACTTCACCGAGTGGGAGTCGGCCTATCTCGCCGACCCCGCCACCCGTGCCGCCGTCCAGGAATGGGCCGACCACGTTCACGCTGTGGGCGCCCACCCCCTTCTTTTCCCCACCGACCAGCCTCGGGCCGCATCCCTCACCGGCAACGGGGCCGTCCACATCGCCGCCCTTGCGCCAGAGTTGATCCCTGCGATCGACGCCGAGGCGGCCCGCGTGGGAGCCACGGCCTTCGCCGTCCACCTGGCCGCCTTCGCTGCCTTGGCCCACGAGGTCACCGGATCCTCGGTCAACGCCTTCATGTGCGCAGCGGCCAACCGCCCTGAAGCCCGCTTCGAGAACGTCGTCGGATGCTTCACCCTCTCCTCGTGGGTCGTGGCTCCGGTTGCCGGAGCGGCCACCTTCACCAGCCTGGTCGCCGTCGCGCGCGACGCGATCTGGCGGCGCCTGGCGCTGCAGTCCGTCCCGGCGCCCATCCTCAACGAGGTCGCCGGCGGCTCCTTCGCAGGCAACCCACCTAGAGTCCTGCTCTCGTCCTCCAACACCCCGAGCCCCAGCCTCACCCTCCTCGGCCTGGACCCTTCCCCGTGCGTCGACGTCAACCTTCCCGTGGCCCGGGCCGAACAAACCTGGGTGATCACCGTGACCCCAGACGGCGGCCTGAGGCTCGTGATCGAATACGCCACCGAGCTCTTCTACCCGGAGACCATCGCCGCCTGGGCGAGACGTTTCACCGAGATCCTCACCGCTGGCGTCGCCGACCCCGACGGCAAACCCTGGCGCACCCCGTGACCTGAGGGAACCCTCGCCGTGTCGCTGGACTAGCTCCGGCGGCCGGTGAGCAGCGCGGGAGGCCGAGAGGGGAGCAGGGCCCCATCGATGACGATCCTGTTCTGAGGCCCGCCAGAGGCGTGGCCGGGGCTCGATTCGTCAGCGCCCCCGGCAGGGTTCGAACCTGCGACATCCCGCTTAGAAGGCGGGAGCTCTATCCGCTGAGCTACGAGGGCTTGCGCCCATGCTAGCGACACCGCGGTGGTTCCAACCGTCGCAGGACGGGCAGATCGGCCCCCTCGAATCACGTTGTCCACAGGGCGCGTCGGTGTCCACATTCGGTCCCGGCGCCGGCCGGCCGGCCGGCCCGCGCGGTTGAGTTGCCTCAACCCGAACGGGCCCCGGGCTGACCCGGTATCTCTCGACAATCTCTCCCAGAGGAGCTCACCGTGTACGGAACCAGCATCACCCTCGTCGGCAATGTGGTGGACGAGGTCGCCAACCGCCCCACCGCCTCGGGCCTGTCCCGGGTGTCCTTCCGCGTCGCCAGCACCCAGCGCCGCAAGGACCGCGACACCGGCCAGTGGGTGGACGGCCACAAGTTCTTCGTGAATGTGACGTTCTGGCGGGAGTTCGCAGAGAATGTCGCCGCCTCGTTGAAGAAGGGCGATCCAGTCGTGCTCCACGGCCGGATCTTCTCCAGGCAGTACGTCAAGGACGAGGCCAACCACATCGCCTACGAGATCGAGCCGGAGTCGATCGGCCATGACCTGGCCAGGGGCACCGCGGAGTTCAAGAAGCGCAAGAACGGCTTCTCCGGCTCGGTGGAGCTCGACGCCGACGGCATGCCGATCCGCGCTGAGGATCAGGGTTACGAGCTCGTCGACGAGCCGGACCCCGTCGGCGGCCTCCACGAGCCAGCCAGGCAGCTGGCGCCCGCAGGCTGAACCCGGCCGCGGGACGGGGGTGGGCGACCTCGGGTCGGGCGGATGGGACACTGGAGTCAACCGGAACGGCTCGACTCGATAGCGGCAGGGACTACCAGTGGCTCAGTACATCTACTCCATGCACAAGGTGCGCAAGGCGCATGGCGACAAGGTCATCCTCGACGATGTCACCCTCGCCTTTCTGCCCGGGGCCAAGATCGGCGTGGTCGGTCCGAACGGCGCGGGCAAGTCCACCGTGCTCAAGATCATGGCCGGGCTGGACCAGGCGTCCAACGGCGATGCCCTGATCGCCCCAGGCGCCTCGGTGGGCCTGCTGCAGCAGGAACCGCCGCTGGACGAGTCCAAGACGGTCCGCGAGAACGTCGAGGATGCGGTCGCCGAGATGCGCGGCTACCTGGCGCGCTTCGAGGAGGTGTCGGCCGCGATGGGCGACCCGGACGCGGACTTCGACACGTTGCTGGCCGAGCAGGGCGACCTGATGGAGAAGATCGAGCACGGCGAGGGCTGGGAACTGGACTCCCGCATCGAGCAGGCTATGGACGCGCTGCGCTGCCCGCCCGGCGACGAGGAGGTCACCCACCTGTCCGGTGGCGAGCGTCGCCGGGTCGCGCTGTGCAAGCTGCTGTTGGAGCAGCCGGACCTGCTGCTGCTCGACGAGCCGACCAACCACCTCGACGCCGAGAGCGTCCAGTGGCTTGAGCAGCACCTGTCCAAGTACCCGGGCACCATCCTGGCCGTCACCCACGACCGGTACTTCCTCGACAACGTCGCCGAGTGGATCCTCGAGCTTGACCGCGGCCGGGCGCACCCCTATGAGGGCAACTACTCCACCTACCTGGAGAAGAAGGCCGAGCGGCTCAAGATCGAGGGCAAGAAGGACCAGAAGCTGCAGCGACGGCTCCTGGAGGAGCTCGACTGGGTGCGCCAGAACGCCAAGGGCCGGCAGGCCAAGTCCAAGGCCCGCCTGCAGCGCTATGAGGAGATGGCCGCCGAGGCGGAGAAGACCCGCAAGCTCGACTTTGAAGAGATCCAGATTCCGCCGGGTCCGCGGCTGGGCAACGTGGTGGTCGAGGTCAGTCACCTGGACAAGGGCTTCGACGGCCGGGTGCTGGTCAAGGACCTGTCCTTCTCGCTGCCGCGCGGCGGCATCGTGGGGGTGATCGGCCCGAACGGGGTCGGTAAGACCACCCTGTTCAAGACGATCGTCGGGCTCGAGCGGCCCGACTCCGGCGAGGTCCGGGTCGGTGAGACGGTCAAGGTCAGCTACGTGGACCAGAACCGCGGCGGGATCGAATCGACCAAGAACGTCTGGCAGGTGGTCTCCGACGGCCTGGACTACATCAAGGTCGGCCAGGTCGAGATGCCCAGCCGCGCCTACGTCTCCGCCTTCGGCTTCAAGGGCCCAGACCAGCAGAAGGCAGCCGGGGTGCTGTCCGGCGGCGAACGGAACCGGCTGAACTTGGCCCTGACCCTCAAGGAGGGCGGGAACCTGCTGCTGCTCGACGAGCCCACCAACGACCTCGACGTCGAAACCCTCGGCTCCCTGGAGAACGCGCTGCTGGAGTTCCCGGGCTGCGCCGTGGTGATCAGTCACGATCGCTGGTTCCTGGACCGGATCGCCACCCACATCCTGGCCTGGGAGGGCAACGACTCCAACCCGGCCCAGTGGTACTGGTACGAGGGCAACTTCGAGTCCTATGAGAAGAACAAGGTCGAGCGGTTGGGCGCCGATGCCGCGCGCCCGCATGCCGTCACCTACCGCAAGCTGACCCGCGACTGAGCCGGCCGCTGACCGGACAGAGATAGGAGACGCCGACTCCGGTGGCACGCTTCGTCGCTCGCTGCGCGATGCGGTGGTCAGACATGGACGCCTACGGGCATGTCAACAACACCGCCTACCTCGCCTACCTCGAACAGGCACGAGTGTCGATGTTCTTCGACCGCCACGACCTGGCGTTCTCCAGCGGCACCGTGGTCTCACACCACGAGATCACCTACCTGCGTCCGGTGATCTACCACCCCGAGCCCTTACGGCTGGAGTTGTGGGTGGAGCGGATTCGGGCCGCGTCCTTCAACGTCCGCTACCACGTCTACGACGGACCGACGCTGGCCGCCAAGGCCGTCACGACGCTGGTGGCATTCGACTTCACCGTCGACCGGCCCCGACGCCTGACCGAAGACGAGGTGGCGATCTTGATCAGTTACGCCGACGAGCCGACCGGTTCGGGCCAGCCCGCCGACCTGGGCCAGCCGGCAGCCGGCGCGCCGGTCCGGCCGACCGGTCGCGGCCAGGCCGCAGTCGACGAGTCGATCACCGGCTCGCCGGCCGCGCAGGACTGATCCGGTGCTGGACACACTCATCACGGCCGAGCAGTTGGCCGACTTCATACCGCTGGCCCAACGTGCGGTCTCTGTCGAGCCTGCCTCGACGATCCGGTTCCGAGCCGCGGAGCGGAAGCTGGCGGCCTTCGTCCAACTGCCCTACGAGGTGCTGGCCGGCAGGACGCTGGCCATCGAGCCGGCGGCCTCTTTTGACCAGACGGTGGCAGCGGCCGACTTTCTGCTCTGGGCCGAGCAGTCCGGGCCCCCGCCGGCCGGCAAGGACGCGCACTGGCTCAGCGCCCTGCCGCCCCGGCACGGGTGGCGCCGCGTGGAGTTGGTGCCCGACAGCGTGATCCGCTCACTGGTGCGTGCGGGAGCCGAACTCGCCGCCGGGGCGACCAGCCGGCAGAGCCAGGAGTCGTTGCTGGCCTCGGTGGTGCTCACGGTCGCGGGCGACGGCTCGACGCCGCCCGTCGAGGTCCGGCTGGGGGCGCTGACCGCCCTCACCCGGATGGGATTCCTGCCGCAGGGTTCCGAGGCCGCCGTCGACGTCAGCCGGGGTTGGATCAGGATCGCTGCCGCCTTCGGCTCGACCTATGTCAGCAGCGGCGACTCCCTCGGCCTGCTGTCGCTGTAGCGGGCAGGGGTATCCGCGCCGGTGTCGCGGCCCCTTTGCGCGGGCGAGACGAAGCCGCACAATGAGCCATGGCCGTTCTGGATCTCACCGGTAAGACCGTGATCGTCACCGGCGCCTCCTCCGGCATCGGCGAGGCGACCGCCCGCGCGCTGCACGCCGCCGGCGCGCTGCCGGTGTTGGCGGCACGCCGGGCCGACCGGCTGCGGGAGCTGAGCGAGCAACTCGGCGGCGCGCTGGCGGCGCCGACCGACGTCACCGACCCGGCCGCCCGGCACGCGCTGATTCAGGCCACCCTCGACCGGCACGGCCGGATCGACGGGCTGGTCAACAACGCCGGCGCCGGCATCCTCAAGCTGCTGGTCGACACCGAGCCGGAGGAGTTCAGCCAGCTGCTGGAGCTCAACCTGGTCAGCGCGCTGGCGATGACGCAGGCCGTGCTGCCCGCCATGCGCGAGCAGGGCGGCGGCCGGATCGTCAACGTCTCCTCCGGCGTGATCCAGACGCCCGCGCCGACGGTGTCGGCCTACGCCGCCAGCAAGGCCGGCCTGGCGATGATGAGCGCGGTGGCCCGGGTGGAGCTGGCCGCCGACGGCGTCGAGGTGTCCACCGTGTTCCCGTCGCTGACCGCCACCGAGTTCGCCGGCGGCATCTACCAGCTCGGGACCGAGCCGTTTCCCGGCTTCGTCGTGCACAGCACCGGCTACGTCGCCCAGGTGATCCTGCGGGCGTTGCGCACCGGCGAGGCCAGCATCGACATCCCGCACGGCGCCGAGCAGCCCGAGCTGATCGAGACTCCGGTCGGCTGAGTCGGCCTGCCACCCTCGCGGTCACGAGGAGGAAGCCAGCCGCACCGGAACACCGTGTTCGGCCGCTGTGCCCAGCAGCACCGGCGCGCGGTCGGCGAGACCGCCAGGGGCAGAAAGCCGCAGGGTCAGCTCGGGCGGCCGGTACTCCGGCTCGCCGTCCGGGCCGGCGGCCTCGGCCACGGGAAACTCCATGGCGATATGGGCGATCGGCATCCGGTCCCGGGCGGCGTCGAGCACCCGCGACGTGGCCGCCACCTCCTCCGGCGGCCAGTACTGCCGGGTGATCGAGTGCCAGACCACGGTGAGCACGCCGTCCGCGGGCGGGGACTGGAGCATCGATGCCAGCCAGGCCGAAGCGGGCGCGGAGTCCACCGTGACGGGGTGCGACGCGGCGATCGCCAGCGCCGCTCGCAACCGCTCGTGCCGGTGCAGGTCATGTGGCCAGACGAACGAGGTCAGCCGCAGCCGACCCTCCACCGTCGTGGCGTCGACCGGCGCCAGGTCACAACCGCGCCGGTCCACCACCGTGAACGGCACGGGCGCGACCGGCCCGAGCACTGCCTCTGTCAACCGCAACGGCGAGGACGCCGGACCGTGGGACCAGCCCTCGCCGGCGATGAAGAACCGGTCCGTCAGCAGGTTGAGCCCGGCGGAGGCGCCGAGCTCGAGCAGCCGCACCGAGGACAGCCCGGACCTGCCGACCGCGTCGAACAGCCCGACCAGCAGCGGCACGGAGCGTCCTGGCTCGTTGGTCTGCGGCGCGATCGTCAGCGCCTGGCGCAGCTCGTCGACGTGGCGTCGCAGCACCGGCTCGAAGTCGCGCCAGGCCTCGGCCGGCGAGGCGGCGCCGCCCAGGTTCGGGTAGTACATCGCCAGCTGCGGCTCGGCCCGGCTCAGCGCCAAGCGCTGGACGCCGGCCAGCAGCCGCAGTTGCACCACCGCGTTGGCCGGCGCGTCTGCCCAGTCCCGGCAGATCTCGGCGACCACGCCGCCGGCCTGCAGGTCCTCGGCCATCGACAGCATCAGCGTCCGGTACAGCCCGTCCGGCAGGTGCCGCGCGTGCCGGCGGAACTGGTCGGCCAGGCTCGTCATACCCAGACGGTAGGCCAGCCTCGCGGGGCGTCGGCGAGGAGGACTCAGACCCGCAGCCACACCGCGGTGTTGGCCGGCAGCTTGTCATCGACGATCGGGGAGGAGGACAGCAGGATCTCGCCCGGCGGCAGCTCGACCGGCTCTTCGCCGGCGTTGAGCGCGACCGCCAGGTCCGGCCCGCGCCGGTAGGCCAGGCAGCCCTCGGGCGCCTCCAACCAGGCGAAGGACGAGCCGTGCAGCTCCTTGAGCTCCCGGCGCAGAAGCAGCGCCCGGCGGTACAGCCACAAGGTGGAGTCGGGGTCGCGCAGCTGGGCCTGGACCGTGAAGGGGCGCCACTCCGGCGGCATCGGCAGCCACGTGTCGGAGGAGGCGCTGAACCCGAACGGCGGCTCGTCGCCCTCCCACGGCAGCGGCACCCGCTCGCCGTCGCGGCCGCGTTCGGTGTAACCGCTGCGCTTCCAGGTCGGGTCCTGCAGCACCTCGTCGGGCAGTTCGACGTTCTCCAGCCCGAGCTCGTCGCCGTTGTACAGGTAGGCCGCCCCGGGCAGCGACAGCAGGACCAGCGCGGCGGCCCGGCCTCGGACCTGGCCCAGTGCCCCACCGCCGTAGCGGGTGGTGTGGCGCACTATGTCGTGGTTGGACAGCACCCAGGTGCACGGCGCGCCGACCTCCGCCATCGCCTTGAGCGAGCCGTCGATGGCCTCGGTGAAGTCCTTGGCCGACCAGGCCGCCTCGATCAACCGGAAGTTGAAGGTCAGGTGCAGCTCGTCGGAACGGACGTAACGGGCCAGCCGGACGTCGTCGGGCACCCACGCCTCGCCCACCGCCATCCGGTGCGGGTAGTCGTCCATCACCCGGCGGAACAACCGCAGGCATTCGTGCACGCCGTCCTGGTCAAAACGCAGGTCGGGGTCCAGCTGGGTGTTCGGGCCGAGGTAGTCGGTCAGGTCCATGTCGGGCAAGCCCTTCGGCTTGGCCATCGAGTGCGCGACGTCGACCCGGAAACCGTCCACGCCGCGATCCATCCAGAACCGCAGGATCCGCTCGAACTCAGCGCCCACCTCGGGGTTGTCCCAGTTCAGGTCGGGCTGCTCGGGGGCGAACAGGTGCAGGTACCACTGCCCGTCGGGCACCCGGTTCCAGGCGGGGCCGCCGAAGATGGCCGGCCAGTTGTTCGGCGGCTCCGAGCCGTCCGGGCCCTTGCCGTCGCGAAAGATGAACCGGGCCCGCTCGGGTGAGCCTGGACCGGCGGCCAGCGCCTGCTGGAACCACGGATGCTGGTCTGAGAAGTGATTGGGGACGATGTCGACGGTGACCTTGATGTCGCGCTCGTGCGCGGCGGCCAGCAGGGCGTCGAAGTCGGAGAGGTCGCCGAACATCGGGTCCACGTCCGTGGGATCGGCCACGTCATAGCCGCCGTCGGCCATCGGGGAGGTGTAGAACGGGCTGAGCCAGATCGCGTCGACTCCGAGCTCTCGCAGGTGGTCGAGCCGGTCTCGGACGCCGATCAGGTCCCCGACGCCGTCGCCGTTGCCGTCGGCGAAGCTCTTGGGATAGACCTGGTAGAACACCGCGCTGCGCCACCAGTCCGCGCCGCTGAGGTAGGGCGCGTCAGGGCCGCTGACGAACACGTGCTCGGGGGGAGCGGTCACCTCGCTGAGGACGAGCCTCGGGGCAGAGGAGCCGCGGGAGCGGTCGGGGTTCTCGATGGGCGTGTCGGGCACGCGTTCCTCCGGTGGGCGCGGACGGACTGCTCGGACGCTCCAGGCGTCGGAGAATCCAGGCGTGGCAAGTGACTGTAAGCCTTTCCAGGCCATTGTGGATCTGCCTGGAGGTCGAGTCAAGCCACCCGCGCCGTGCTCAGGTGTGCGAGTTGCGCATCGATTCGGCCGCCATCCTCAGGTACTCCCAGATCGGGGTGGCCACGTCCTCGGGCAGCTGCAGTGAGTCCAGCGCCTCGCGCATGTGCCGCAGCCAGGCGTCGCGTTCGGCCGCTCCGATCACGAACGGAGCGTGCCGCATCCGCAACCGGGGATGGCCTCGGCTCTGGGAGTAGGTGGTCGGGCCGCCCCAGTACTGGATCAGGAACAGGGCCAGCCGGTCAGCGGCTGCTTCCAGCTCCTCCTCGGGATAGAGCGGTCGCAGCACCGGGTCCAGCGCCACCCCGTCGTAGAACCGCTGCACCAGCGACCGGAAGGTCTGCTCGCCACCGGCCCGCTCGAAGAAGTCCGCGCTCACCATCGCACGATCCCGACTCCCGCCCGCCTGTCACTGTGTGTCACCTGCTCATTGTCCCTCACCCCCGGCGCCCTTCGGACAGCCTCCCTTGGCAGCGCTCCTGGACAGCGCTCCCGGCAGCGGCGGCGCTGAGCGGACGCGCCCGGCTCACCCGGCTAGGTCTGGACCGGGCAGGGCGTGACCCACACCGGCGCTGTCGAGCCGGGACCTGATCCGGGCCCGCAACTCCCGAGCGACCCGCCACTGCTCCAGCGGCTTGACCCGCGCCACCACCCGCAACACCGTCTCCTCGCGCCCGAGCTGCTCGATGCCCAGCACCTCCGGCTCGGCCAGCAGGCTGGGCAGCCACTGCTGGTCGGCGTACAACTCCGCGCCGGCCTGGGCGATCGCCGCCAGAGCGCTCGGCACGTCCTGGCCGATGCCGACCGGAACGTCGAGCACCACCTGGGCGTACTGCTGGGACATGTTGCCGACCCGGACGATCTCTCCGTTACGCACGTACCAGGCCACCCCCTCGACGTCACGCAGCCGGGTGGTGCGCAGCCCCACCGCCTCGACGGTGCCGGTGGCCTCCTTGACGTCGATGACGTCGCCGACGCCGTACTGGTCCTCGAGCATCATGAACATGCCGGCCAGGAAGTCCTTGACGATGTTCTGGGCGCCGAAGCCGACCGCTACCCCGACCAGCGAGGTGCCGGCCACGAACGGCGCCAGGTTGATGGCGAACACCTGCAGCACCAGCAGGAACGCGGTGATGAAGATCAGGAAGCTCACCGCGCTGCGCAGCACCGAGGCGATGGTGTCGGCCCGCTGCTTGCGCCGCTCGCTGACCAGGCCCGCCGACTCCCAGAACGGCAGGCCGCCGGCGCGGTCGGCGAGCGGGCTCAGGATGGCCGGCACCCGGCCGGCCGCGCTGGCGGCGCTGAGCCGATTGATCCAGCGATGAGCCAGCATCCTCAGCACCAGCGCCGCGAGCAGAATGGCCAGCAACTGCAACGGTTTGGTGATCAGCAGGCTGGCGTGCTCGTGCCAGTAAGCGGGCAGCGCGGCGGGCTCCAGCCGCTCGGCCAACGGATTCGCAGAAGTCTCCACGCCCGCTAAGACTGCCACCTGGGCAGCTGCTCGGGCCGCAAGCCGGGCGGCTGTGGCGCGGTCAGAGGCGGCGAATCTTGTCGATCTTTATGGATGCGCGAAGCGCGTTAGTCGGGTTCACTGGACAGCGACACCCGGAGGTGATGCCGGTGAGGGGATCGCTGGTGCTCTCCGCGTCGTGCCCGGCATGGTGCGACGCGCCGCTGGGCTGTGCCGTGGTGTCGCCGGTGAGGCTTGGCGAATGAGCGGAGCCCTGGTGCTCAACGCCACCTACGAGCCGTTGTGCGTGGTGCCGTTGCGCCGGGCGATCCTGCTGGTGCTGGCTGAGAAGGCAGTGATCGTCGAGTCCGACGGGGCCATGCTGCACTCGGCGCGGCTGGCGATCCAAGCCCCGACGGTGGTCCGGCTGAGCCGCTTCGTCCGGGTGCCCTATCGCAGCCGGGTGCCGCTCACCCGCCGGGCCGTCATGCATCGAGACAGCGTGCGCTGCGCCTACTGCCAGCGCCGCGCCGACACCATCGACCACGTCGTGCCGCGCAGCCGGGGTGGAAAGCACGAGTGGGTCAACGTGGTGGCGGCCTGCGCCCCGTGCAACCACCGCAAGGCCGACCGGTTGCTGGCCGAGCTGGGCTGGAGCCTGCCGTTCACCCCCAAGGAGCCCTCAGGTCACGTCGGTTTCGCCGTCGGCTACGTCCGCGAGCCTGCCTGGGAGCCCTACCTCGACGCCTGGGGCAACGGTGATCGGGTGGCCAGTTAGCCTGGCTCGATGGCACAGCTGCACGATCTGAGCGCCCTGGAGGCCGCCGCCGCGATCCGCCGGCGCGAGGTCAGCCCGTCGGAGTTGACGGCGCATTACCTGGACCGCATCCAGCGGCTCGACCCTCAGGTCGGCGCGTTCGTCACGGTCACCGCCGAGGCCGCTCGCGAGCAGGCCAGGCAAGCCGACGCCCAGGTGCTGGCCGGCGCCGAGCTGCCACCGCTGCACGGCGTGCCCACCGCTGTCAAAGACCTGAACCTGACCGCCGGAGTGCGCACCACGCTGGGCTCGCGGGCGCACCGCGACTTCGTCCCCGCCGTCGATGACCACGTGGTGATACTGCTGCGCCAGGCAGGCGCCATCTCCTTGGGCAAGACCGCGACGCCGGAGTTCGGGCTGCCCTGCTACACCGAGACCGACATCGGGCCGCCGGCTCGCACCCCGTGGGACACCAGCCTGCTGGCCGGTGGCTCCTCCGGCGGCGCCGCGGCCGCGGTCGCGGCCGGCTTCGCGCCGATCGCGCAGGGCTCCGACGGCGGCGGCTCGATCCGGATCCCGGCCAGCGTGACCGGCCTGTACGGCATCAAGCCGTCCCGTGGCCGGATCTCGCGCGGCCCGCTGGACGCCGACTCCACCGGGCTGTCGGTGCTCGGACCGCTGGCCCGCACGGTCCGCGACGCCGCCGCGTTCCTCGACGCCACCTCCGTTCCGCAGCCTGGTGACCCGCATTGGGCGCCGCCGTTGCCGGCCGGCGAGAGCTTTCTGGACTGGTGTGACCGGACGCCGGCCCGGCTGCGGATCGGGCGCTATGTGCGACCGCCGATCACCGGCGCCGAGGTCGATCCTGAGTGCCGGACGGCCTGGGAGCGCGCCAGCGTCCTGCTGGAAAGCCTTGGCCACGACGTGATCGACATCGCGATGCCGATGCCGGAGGCGGTGATTCCCGCCTTCGAGACGGTGTGGGCGGTGTCGGCGGCCAGCGCTCCGTTGACACCGGATCAGGAGGCGGTGGTGCGGCCGCTGACCCGTTACCTGCGCGAGCGCGGGTCCCGGATCGGCGCGACCGAGTACTCCAACGCGCTCGGCCTGCTGAACCTCGTCAGCAGGCAGGCGATCATGGCGACCGCGCAGTACGACGCGGTGCTGACCCCGACGCTGGCGCTGCCGCCACGGCCGATCGGCTGGTTCTGCGGAACGGCGGAGGAGCCGGTGGACCCGGCTGAGGACTTCGAGCGCCAGAAGCGGTTCACCCCGTTCACCGCGGTCTACAACGCAAGCGGTCAGCCGGCGGCCAGCCTGCCGCTGCACTGGAGCGCCGACGGGCTGCCGATCGGGGTGATGCTGGTCGGCCGACCGGCCGGAGAGGCCAGCTTGCTAGCGCTGTCGGCGCAACTGGAGGCCGCCGCGCCGTGGGCCGACCGGCACCCGCCGATGTGGCAAGCCTGAGGCCCTCGGCAACCGGGCGCGGCAGGTGACCGGCTCTTGACCGGAGTGGGTTTGCCCGGTTAGCTGACCGAAACCCAACTTCCATTTCACTCGGAGCGCATTCATGACCTTTTCCCTTCGCGTGAGCCGGCGCTCCTTCGGGCTGCTGATAGCCGCTGCCACCGCGATCGCGGGCACCCTTGTCACCGTCTCCGCCGCTCCGGCCTCGGCCGGCGCTCCTGCGGCCACCAGCCCTGACCGGGTCGTCGAGCAGCTGCAGGCTGCCGGCCTCGCGTCGACGATCGCGCTGAACAACTGCTCGGCGAGCCTGGTCCGCTACCCGTCGTCCCAGGACACCGACCGGGCGATGATGCTCACCAACGGGCATTGCTACGAAGGCGGATTCCTCAGCGCCGGCCAGGTGCTGGTCAACCGGGCCAGCACCCGCAGCGGCAAGCTGCTCGACGCCGGCGGCCGCGCCGTGGCCACGCTGCGCGCCGACCTGCTGCTCTACGCCACCATGACGGGCACCGACGTCGCCCTGTACCGGCTGACCAGGACCCACGCCCAGCTCAGGAGCACGACCGGTCTGTCCGCGCTGACCATCGCCTCGACCCACCCGGTCGACGGGCGCGCGGTCTCGATCCCGTCCGGGTACTGGAAGACGACCTACTCCTGCGCCGTCGACGGTTTCGTCAGCACGCTGCGCGAGGGCCAGTGGACCTGGCACGACTCGATCCGCTACCAGTACCCGAACTCCGGTTGCCAGACCATCGGCGGGACCTCCGGCTCGCCGATCGTGGACAACACCAGCCTGCAGATCGCCGGCGTCAACAACACCCTCAACGAGGACGGCGCGGCCTGCACGCTGAACAACCCGTGCGAGGTCGCCTCCGACGGCAGCGTCAGCTACACGCAGGGGCAGAACTACGGTCAGCAGACCTACTGGTTCACCACGTGCCTGACCGCGGCCAATGCGATCGACCTGAACAAGACCGGCTGCCTGCTCACCAAGCCCTAGCAGGCCAGATCACCGGCGGACCGGCTCGATTCCTTGAAGCAGCTCCTGCGGGGCCTGCAAGCCAGGGCCCGCAGGATCGCCGCCGCCAGCGGCGGCCCTTCCCTCGCCGCCCGGTGACTGCCATTGGCCCGACGGCGCGCTCGCGCCCCATACTGAAGGCCTTGGAAGAGGAGGCCGCCCGTGTTCTGGTTGCTGATGCTGCTCGGGCTGGTGGTCGTGGTGTACCTGATGCACCGGGCGGCCAAGCGGGTCGATGACATCGAAGCGGACTCCGCCTATCAGTACGAGAACGCGCAGGGCCCCGGATACGGCTGGAAGTTCTTCAACATCCTGCGCGGCCGCGACCGCGACTGACCCACGCCGTGAGCTGACCGGCACCCGCCGATGTGGAAAGCCTGAGCCCTTCGATACCGTGTGTCGACACGGGTGTGGCCAGAGCGCTACCGAAGGCGCGCCCATGAGCGCGAGCAGCCAAGCCGGGCTCGCCAGGACGGAGGAATGCGTATGAGCGTCGTTCAGACGGCCCTGATCTTCCTCGGCATCCCGGTCGTGGGAATCCTCGCCATCGCTGCGCTGGTGTACGCCCGGGCGGCCGACCGCACGCCGCGTTACCGGCCGGGTGGGCCCTGGCAGTTCGAACCGGTCTGGTACCTGCCGCATCCCGAGCACTCCGGGCCGGTGTCGAGCATGCACTCGACCCAGCCATCCCACGCCGGCGCGCGAGCGGCGATCACAGGCCGGGTCGCCGAGCCCGCCACGGCGAGCGGCGGTGCCAGCGGTGAGTGGTGAGCTGCGCCCCGGCGCCGGCGCGACCAGCATGCAGCCCGGTGACGCGGACTCCCGGCACGGCGACCCCGACGCCCGACCCGGCGCCCCGGGCTCCCGGCCCCCCGAAGGTTCCGACTCGCGAGCTCTGGACCCCTATGACTCCGACGGCCGGGTCAAGGAGACGACCACCCCGCGGGCGAGCCTGCTGAGCCCGGATCGCCCGTTCAAACCCGATCAGCTGATGAGGATCGACGAGGCGCTGACCCTTGCCTCGCGTGAGACCGGCCTGCTGTTCAGCCTCTACATCGGCGACCTGGGGGAGTCCAGTCGGGCCACCGCCGAGGCGATGTTCGCCAAACTCGCCGCCAGCCACCACGCGCCGGTGCTGCTGGCGATCTCACCGGGCCAGCGCAAGCTCGAGATCGTGACCGGTGGCGAGTCGGCCCGCCGGCTGCCGAACCGGATCGCGGGTCTGGCAGCATTGGCGATGCGCGGGTCCTTCTCCAACGGAGATCTGACCGGCGGGATCGTCACCGGCCTGCGCCAACTAGCCGACGGCGCGGGCCCGGGCTGAGCGATGCCCGGTTCGGCGCAAGGAGATTCTCGCGGCCAGACCTGCGTGCGGGAGTCGCTCATTTAGGTCGAAAACCATCTCGATAGGGTGAGAGGCGATGACTGCCACACTGAGCGACCAGGCCCACGCCGACGCGGTCGCCGCGCTCACCGCCTCCTACGCCGCTATAGCCGAGGGCACGCCGGTCCGCCTGGCCAAGCGAACCTCCAACCTGTTCCGGCCACGCGCTGGGCAAGCGGCCGGTCTGGACGTGACCGGCCTGGACGGGGTGCTCTCGGTCGACCCGGTGGCCCGCACCGCTGACGTGCAGGGTATGTGCACCTACGAGCGACTGGTGGCCGAGTGCCTGCGTCACGGTCTGATGCCCAAGGTGGTGCCGCAGCTCAAGACCATCACCCTGGGCGGCGCGGTGACCGGGCTGGGCATCGAGTCCACCTCGTTTCGCAACGGCCTGCCGCACGAGTCGGTCCTGGAGATGGACGTGCTGACCGGCGACGGGCGGCTGCTGACGGTCAGCCCCAGCCAGCACCCGGACCTGTTTCACGGCTTTCCCAACTCCTACGGCAGTCTCGGCTACGCGGTCCGGCTGCTCATCGAACTCGACCCGGTGCGCCCCTTCGTCGGACTGCGGCATGTCCGGTTCACAGACCTCGAGGCGCTGTGCGCGGCGATCGGGCAGATCACCGCCGAGCGCAGCTGGGCCGGTGAGCCGGTGGACTTCCTGGACGGGGTCGTCTTCAGCGTCGACGAGGCCTACCTGTGCCTGGGCCGGTGGGTCGAGGACCCGATGGCGGCGGGGGCGCCGGCAGCCAGTGACTACACCGGTCAGCAGATCTTCTACCGCTCGATCCGGTCCCGCGAGCGGGACTGCCTGACGGTCTCTGACTACCTGTGGCGCTGGGACACCGACTGGTTCTGGTGCTCGGGCGCCTTCGGCGTGCAGAATCCGGTGGTCCGTCGGCTGTGGCCGGCCAAGTACCGCCGTAGCGACTTCTATCACCGGCTGATCTCCTTGGACCACCGGTTCAAGGTCGCTGAGAAGATCGACCGGGTCCGCCGTCAGCCGCCGCGCGAGCGGGTGGTGCAGGACGTGGAGATCCCGCTGGAGCGGACCGCCGACTTCGTGCGCTGGTTCGCCGAGCAGGTGGGGATGTCACCGGTGTGGTTGTGCCCCCTGATGCTTCGCGAGCCGGGCGCTGCCGACCGACGGGACTCAGATCGGCAGGCTGGGGACCAGCCCGGCTTGGCCAAGCCGTGGCCGCTGTACCCCCTCACACCGGGCCAGGTCTATGTCAACGTCGGGTTCTGGGGCACCGTGGCGATCACCGACGGCCGGGCCGACGGTGACGTCAACCGGCTCATCGAGGCGGCGGTCGCCGAGCACGCCGGGCACAAGTCGCTGTACTCAGACGCCTTCTATGACAGGCAGGCCTTCGAGGCGGTGTACGGCGGGGACGTCTACGCCGTGCTCAAGGACACATACGATCCCGGCCACCGGTTGACCGGGCTGTACGAGAAAGCGGTGGGACGCAGATGAAGATCGCCGACCTGGTGTCGATGCTCACGGCCGAGGGCGCGCCGATGCGCTTCACCGCTTATGACGGCAGCTCGTTCGGCTCGGCGGACTCGGAGATCACCCTGGAGCTGGTCAACGAGCGCGGCCTGCGTTACCTGGCCACCGCGCCGGGTGACCTGGGGTTGGCCAGGGCCTACGTGCAGGGCGACCTGCTGCTGCACGGCGCGCATCCCGGCGATCCCTACGACGCGCTGCAGTGCCTGGGCAGCTGGCGGTTCCGGCGGCCCACCCCCAAGGAGGCCGGCGTGCTGATGCGCGAGCTGGGCTGGCGCAACCTGGTGCCGCCGGAGCCGCCGGCGCAGGAGGCGTTGCCTCGCTGGCGCCGCGTGGTAGAGGGGCTGCGGCACTCCCGCGACCGGGACGCCCAGGCGATCGGCAAGCACTACGACGTGTCGAACGAGTTCTATGAGAAGGTGCTCGGCCCCTCGATGGCCTACACCTGCGCGGTGTTCCCCAAGCCCGACGCCAGCCTGGAGGAGGCGCAGGAGGAGAAGTTCGACCTGGTCGCTCGCAAGCTCGGCCTGGAGCCGGGCATGCGGCTGCTCGACGTCGGATGCGGCTGGGGAGGCATGGCCCGGCATGCGGCCAGCCACTACGGCGTGCAGGTGGTGGGTGTGACGCTGTCGGCCGCCCAGGCCCGCTGGGGCGCCGCGGCGGTCGAGCGTGACGGGCTGAGCGGGCAGGTGCAGATCCTGCACAGTGACTACCGCGACGCTCCTGGCTCGGACTACGACGCCATCAGCTCGATCGGCCTGATGGAACACGTCGGGGTGGGCAACTACCCGGCCTACTTCGCCTTTCTCAAGGGCAAGCTGCGCGACGGCGGCCGGCTGCTCAACCACTGCATCACCCGGCCCGACAACAAGCAGGACCCGATGCCGGGCCACTTCATCGATCGCTACGTCTTTCCCGACGGCGAGCTGACCGGCTCGGGGCGGATCATCACCGAGGCGCAGAACGCCGGCCTGGAAGTGCGCCACGAGGAGAACCTGCGCGAGCACTACGCGCTGACCCTCAAGCACTGGTGCGAGAACCTGGTGCGCAATTGGGACGCCTGCGTCGCCGACGTCGGCGAGCCCACCGCCCGGATCTGGGGCCTCTACATGGCAGGTTCGCGGTTGGGCTTTGAGACCAACGGCGTCCAGCTGCACCAGGTGCTGGCGGTCAAGACCTCCTCGTCGGGTGACGCGCGGTTCCCGCTGCGTCCGACCTGGGGTTCCTAGGCTTCAGCGGTCGGCGGCGGCGTCCACCGTGCGGGCGCGAAGGGCCCGCGCGACCTCGCCGCGCCCCTCGCTGATCAGCCGCCGCAGGGCAGCCGGCTGGCTGGTGTCGGCCACAAGGGCGTCGGCCAGCCGCAGCGTCTGCTCGTCGATGGCGCTGGACCAGGACGGGAAGAGCATGACGATGATGCCCTTGGCGTTCTCGGCGGTGAAGCGGTCCCAGATCTCGGCCGCCTCTGCGAAGTACCTGGCTGTGTAGGGCGCCAACAGCTCGGATTGCCACGGATCGCGGAACCCGATCCGCACCGCCTTCCTCACCGCGGCGCTGAGGTCCGAGTCCTGGGTCGCCATCGACCAGGCCGTGGCCTTGGCCTCGGCACTGGGTATCCGGGCGCGGGCGGTGGCCGCTTCGCGCGCGCCGGCGGCTGACGGGTCATCGGCTTCGACGGCCGCGATCTCGGCCTCGCCGGCGCGACCCCGCGCCACCAGGGCCCGCACGATCAGCCAGCGCAGGCCGATGTCCACCGTCAGGCCCTCCAGCTGCTGCTCACCCGAGAGCAGCCCGGCCGCGAAGTCCAGCTGCTCGCCGGCGCTCGCGGTGTCCAGCAGCGCGTGCACCCAGGCCAGCTGGTGGTCTGACCCGGGGGCCGCGGCGCGGGCGTTGGCCAGCGCCAGGTCGCCGAAGCGGGCCCGGCCGGCCGGCGCCCAGTCCGGGTCGGCGTACATCTCCAGGGCCTGCAGCAGCTGCTTGTTGACCGCCTGCACCACGCCGACCACGGACTCGCTGCCCGCGGCCGAGATCACCAGGTCCAGGTAGTGCCGGGTGGCCAGCTTGCCGTCGCGCACCATCTCCCAGGCCGCCGACCAGCACAGGGTGCGGGCCAGCGAGTCCTGCAGCGCGGCCAACCCGCCGTGGCGCAGCGTGTGCAGGCTGTGCTCGTCCAGCCGGAGCTTGCAGTAGGTGAGGTCGTCGTCGTTGAGCAGCACCAGGTCCGGCCGGCGTTGCCCGATCAGCTCGGCGATCTCGGTCCGCGCACCGTCGACGTCGACCTCGACCCGATGGGTGCGCACCAGCTTGGGGGCCTGGTCACCGGCATCAGGGTCGGTCTCGTAGGAGTACAGGCCGATGCCCAGCCGGTGGGGACGCAGGACGTTGTCCGGCGAGGTCTCACGCGGCGCGTCCTGGATCACCGCGAACGAGCTGAACCTGCCGTCGGAGTCGAGCTCGAACTCGGCCGACAGCGTGTTGACGCCGCTGGTCTTCAACCACAGCCTCGCCCAGCCCGACAGCTCGCGGCCGGACGTGGCGTTCAGCGCGTCGAGCAGGTCGGCGAGGGTGGTGTTGCCGAAGGCGTGGTCGGTGAAGTACTGGCGCACACCGGCCAGGAATTGCGGCAGGCCGACGTAGGCGACCAGCTGCTTGAGGGCGCTGGCGCCCTTGGCGTAGGTGATGCCGTCGAAGTTCACGTCGACCGCCTCGACGTCGACGATGTCGCAGGCGACCGGGTGGGTCGAGGGGAGCTGATCCTGCTTGTAGGCCCAGGTCTTCTCAGCGTTGGCGAAGGTCGTCCAGGCGTCGGTCCAGGTCGTGGCCTGGGCCTGGGCGATGAAGGCCGCCCACTCGGCGAAGGACTCGTTGAGCCAGAGGTCGTCGAACCACCGCATCGTGACCAGGTTGCCGAACCACATGTGGGCCATCTCGTGCAGGATCGTGGTGGCCCGGCGTTCGTAGCGCACGCTGGTGACCCTGCTGGTGAAGATGTAGTCCTCCACCATCGTCACGCACGCGGCGTTCTCCATCGCCCCGGAGTTGAACTCCGGAACGCAGACCTGGTCGTACTTGCCGAAGGCGTAGCGGTAGCCGAAGTTCTGGTGGTACCAGTCGAAACCCTGCTTGGTGATGGTGAACATCTCGTCGGTGTCGAGGTGCTCGGCCAGCGAGTCGCGGCAGTACAGGCCGAGGTCGATGCCGTCGTGGTGATCGGTGGCCTCGTAGAACGGGCCGGCGACCAGCGCGGTGATGTAGGTGCTCATCCGCGGCGTGGTGGCGAAGTGGACCGTCTTGGTCTGGCTGTGCTCATGCCCTGCGTCCTCGACCTCGGTCACGGCCCCGTTGGACAGCAGCTTCCAGTGCGCCGGGGCGGTGACGTGCAGCGTGAAGCTCGCCTTGAGATCCGGTTGGTCGAAGCAGGCGAACATCCGCTTGGCGTCCGTGGTCTCGAACTGGGTGTACAGGTAGACCTCGTCGTCGATCGGGTCGACGAACCGGTGCAGGCCCTGGCCATTGGTGGTGTAGAGCAGGTCGGCGTCGATCACCGCCACGTTGTGCTCGGCCAGCTCGGCGAGCACGATCCCGTCCGCCGGCTCGTAACCGCTGACGTCGACC
This sequence comes from Jatrophihabitans sp., assembly GCA_036399055.1. Classification (NCBI taxonomy): domain Bacteria; kingdom Bacillati; phylum Actinomycetota; class Actinomycetes; order Jatrophihabitantales; family Jatrophihabitantaceae; genus Jatrophihabitans; species Jatrophihabitans sp. Next base: position 3,890 of record DASWNX010000046.1, on the reverse strand, counting down.
GGGCGGCCGTTCAGGCTGACCTCGTGAAAGCGGTCGGCGATCACGTCGAGAAAGGTCGAGGCCCCCGGCCGGTTGGCGGTGAAGGCAATGGTGGTGCGGCAGCGAAACGTCCGCTCGCTCGGCCCGCCGTCGGCGTCGGTCAGGTCCAGCACCACGTCGTAGCTGTCCACTCGCAGCAAGCCGGCGCGCTGCTGAGCGTCCTGCCGCGTCAGGTTGGGCACTCGAACCGTGTTGGCGTCGATCCGGTAGGCGTCAAGCCCGCTGGTGGGCAGGCCGGGCGCCGGGCGCATACTGGGCACGGAATGCCGCTCCTTTAGAGGTTGTTACTCGAAGAGCGTGTCACGCGCTCAATGAAGGCATTCTTTCACATTGTGACTATTGATTAGGGGCTGCATGATGGCGGACGGCACGGCGCAGAGCCGGGCGAAAGTCGATTTCTGGTTCGATCCCTCGTGTCCTTACGCATGGGTCACCTCGCGCTGGATCCTGGAGGTCGAGAAGCACCGGGACATCGATCTGAGCTTTCATGTGATGTCGCTGGCGGTGCTCAACGAGGGCCGCGACCTGCCTGAGAACTACCGCAAGATGCTGGACGGGGCCTGGGGCCCGGTCCGGGTCGCGATCGCCGCCGAGCAGCACCACGGCAACGCCAGCCTGCGCGAGCTCTACACCGCGTTGGGCGTCAAGAACCACAACGAGGGCCGACCTTTCGACCGCCAGACTCTGGTCGAGTCGCTGACCGAGGCCGGGCTGCCCGAATCGCTGGCCGACGCCGCGGACTCCACCGAGTACGACGAGGCCCTGGTCAAGTCCCACCACGAGGGTATGGACGCGGTCGGCTTAGAGGTCGGCACGCCGGTCATCCACATCGACGGGGTGGCTTTCTTCGGCCCGGTGCTGACCCGGATTCCGCGGGGCGAGGACGCCGCCAAGGTCTGGGACGGCGCCCGGTTGCTGGCTGAGTATCCCTACTTCTTCGAGATCAAGCGGACTCGCACCGAATCGCCCAGGTTCGACTGAGCGACGGCGGTCAGCGGTCATGCCTGCGATCTTTCACATCGTGGCCGAGCCGGACTGGCGGGCTGCCTGCGCGCAGGGCAGCTACCGCCCGCCGTCGCTGGAGCAGGAGGGCTTCGTGCACTTCTCCTACCGCGACCAGGTCGCCAGGACGGCCAACGCCAGGTTCGGCGACCGGGTCGACCTGCTGGTGGTGGAATTCGACCCTGCCCAGCTGGCCCATCCGGTCGTCGATGAGGACCTTTACGGCTCCGATGAGGATTTTCCCCATGTCTATGGACCCATCGCGACCACGGCGGCGGTCGCCGAGCACCGGTTGAGCCGAACCCCCAGCGGGGAGTTCAGCTTTCCGCTGGACTGATCGCGGCGGGCCCTTGCGCGAGCGGGAGCCCGGCCATGCTTGTCCACGACGGTGCTGGCACGATTGCCCGCATGCGCGTTTACCTGGGCAGCGACCACGCGGGATTCGAACTCAAGGGCGTGCTGGCTGCGCACCTGACGGCCGCCGGGCATGACGTCACCGATTGCGGGCCGCACAGCTACGAGCCCGAGGACGACTACCCGCCGTACTGCATCGGCACCGCTCAACAGGTCGTCGCCGATCCCGGCAGCCTCGGCATCGTGCTGGGCGGCTCCGGCAACGGCGAGCAGATTGCGGCCAACAAGGTCACCGGGGCTCGGGCCGCGCTGGGTTACGACCTGCCTACCGCCATTCTGGCGCGGCAGCACAACGACGCCAACGTGCTGGGCCTCGGCGCCCGGATGCACAGCCAGGACGCAGCGCTCTCCATCGCCGACGCGTTCGTGAACACGCCGTTCTCCAACGATCCGCGCCACGTCCGGCGGATCGGCATGCTTGCCGCTTTCGAGCAGAGCGGCACGCTGCCGGACTGAGCTCAGGCCTCCGGCGGCTGCCAATTCCGGCGCACCACGACCACATCGCGCTCGGCGGCGGCCAGCTCGGCCGCGGTCGGCCTGGCCACGTCCCTGGCCCGTAGCGCGCCCCCCAGGCCGACCTGGGACGGTGAGCTGCCGGCGAGCTCGCGCCAGCCGCGTTCGGAGTCACGGCCGTGGCCGCGACCTGCGTCCTCCCGGCGGCTGGACTTGGCGGAGCGGCCTGTGGCCGGGTCTGGTTCGACGCCGTCCCCATGACCCCGCCCGGACCCGGCGGCCTCGGAGGACCGCCCCGCCGGCTCGGCGGCAGGCGGGCGTGGCCGACGCCGCCGACGTGGCCGGTCCTGCGCTTGAGTCATGCGCTCATCCTGCCCGAACGGGCACTGGTGGCGAAAGCGGACACGGTCCGTAACGGATCAGTACCGCTTCGCTATCGGAAGCGCCGCTGCTCGGTTACGGTGAGGTCACCATGACGGCGGCTACCCCCACCAGCCTCAACCGCTTCGCGCGCAGCCTTCGCGCCCGAGCCAAGCGGCCTTCCGAGCGCGTCGCCGCCGTGATGGCGGTGCTGCTCCTGCTGCTGGGCACCGGTTGCTCACTGCTGGACGACAGCCAGGTCGAGGTCGCCGCCGTGGTCATGATCGTCATGGTGCTGTCCTCGCTGGTGCTGGGCGTGCGGGCGATGCTGGCCTTGTTGGCCGCCGCGGCGCTCTGCCTGGAGATGGTCGCTCTGACACACGGGCCGAACCCGGGTCACCTGTCGGAGTCCGCGCTGGCGATGGTGGCGGTCACCGCGCTGGTCGCGCTGCTGCAGGCACGGCGGCGGGATCGGCTGGGACTCAAGCAGGTCAGCGCCGAAACGGTGTTGGGCCTGATCCGGGACCGGCAGTTGGTGCAGGCGCGACCACCGGCGGTGCCTGCCGGTTGGAATGTCGAGATCCAACAACGGCCCGCGCACGGGGCGGCGATCTCGGGTGACTTCGTCGCCAACCGGTTGGTGTGCGAGGGAAGCAGCCAGGTGCTGCACCTGGCCGTCATCGACGTCGCCGGCTACGGCATCACCGCCGGCCCCCGCGCCCTGTTGCTGTCCGGCGCGGTCGGCGGCCTGCTCGGCTCGGTGCCCGCCGAGCAGTTCCTGGCCGCCACCAACGACTACCTGGCTCGCCAGCAGTGGTCGGTGGGGCTGGCCTCGGCGATCTACGTCGAGCTGGACCTGGGCAGCGGCGAGTACAGCATCCGGGTCGCCGGACACCCGCCCGCACTGCACTTCCGGCCGAGCCAGGCGCCGCCGTGGCGCACCTCGCCGGCTGCCGGGACGATGCTGGGGGTGCTGCCGACGCTGGCCGGGGTGCTCGACCAGGACGTCCTGCAGCCGGGCGAGTCGCTGTTCCTCTACACCGACGGGGTCGTGGAGGACCGCGGCCGCGACATCGACGTCGGCACCTTGCGGCTGATGGACAACGTCGAGGCGTTGGCCGGCGAGCGGCCCGACGGCGGCGGGCTGGCCCGGCTGCTGATCGAGCGGGTGCCCGGCAAGCTCGACGACGACCGGACCCTGGTGATGATCCAGCGCCTGCCATCGCGCCAGCCCAGAGTCACCGGTCGGTCCAGCGACGGTCATCCGGCTCAGCGGCAGGCCAGCCACCAGCCCAGCCAATGGCATGCCGGCCAGCAGCCCAGCCAGCTAAATGCAGGCCAGCAGCCCCGTCGGACGGCGATCTCCACCCGCACCCCGTGACGGCCTCACCCGAGCGCCTCAGCCGGGCGCGCGGGGGGTCAGCCGGGCGCGAGGGTGATGCTCGCTTCGGCGGGGACGCCTCGGCGCGCGGTGCCCTAGTTGTGATGTCCAGGCAGGTTGGTCAGGCGGCTGATCGGCGGTAGGGCTCCGATTGCGCTGTGGGCTCGGTGGTGATTGTAGAAGTGCAGCCATGCTGGGAGTGCTTGGCGGCGGGCTGTCTCGGAGTCGTAGTAGCGGGCGT
>DASWNX010000045.1 GCA_036399055.1 Jatrophihabitans sp. | reverse complement strand
ATCGTGCCCCGCGGCTGGTTCGGCGCGGCAGGACGGCTGTCACACGTGTTCCACCGGTGCCCCCGGTCATCCTGGGCGCCACGGTCCGACCACCCTGCCGGTGAGCCCAGCGGCGTGGTGGGCGTGCCACGAGTCAGACGTCAGCGAGGAGATGAGCGGAGGACATGGCGAAGAAGGACGGCGTCATCGAGATCGAGGGCAGCGTCGTGGAGGCTCTCCCGAACGCGATGTTCCGGGTCGAGCTCAGCAACGGGCACAAGGTCCTCGCTCACATCAGCGGGAAGATGCGGCAGCACTACATCCGGATCCTCCCCGAGGACAGGGTCGTCGTCGAGCTCTCGCCGTACGACCTCACCCGGGGCCGCATCGTCTACCGCTACAAGTAAGGAAGGGCAGCGCCGTGAAGGTCAACCCGAGCGTCAAGCCGATCTGCGACAAGTGCAAGGTCATCCGTCGCCACGGTCGGGTCATGGTCATCTGCGAGAACCTGCGCCACAAGCAGCGCCAGGGCTAGCGGTAGCACCACAAGCTCTACCCAGCACCACCCCAGCACGCGCAGTCCTCCCCGTTCCACCCGGCTGAGTCCGGTGCGGAGCGGGGCCACCCCCGGTCGGAGGCCGGGGCCGCTACATCGAGGCTGACATCAGCTTCGAGTGGGCAGTAGCGGACGGATGCGCACAAGACCTCCGAAGGAACGAAGGAGAACGCCCCGAATGGCACGTCTTGCCGGCGTTGACCTGCCTCGCGAAAAGCGAATGGTCATCGCGCTCACCTACATCTACGGCGTCGGACCGACCCGTGCGAAGGAAACCCTCGAAGCGACCGGCATCAGCCCGGACCTGCGGGCGCGGGACCTGAGCGACGAGGACCTGGTCAAGCTGCGCAACCACCTCGAGGGCAACTACAAGGTCGAAGGCGACCTGCGCCGCGAGGTGGCCGCCGACATCCGCCGCAAGATCGAGATCGGCTGCTACCAGGGTCTGCGGCACCGCCGTGGGCTGCCTGTGCACGGCCAGCGCACCAAGACCAACGCGCGTACCCGCAAGGGCCCGAAGAAGACGATGGCCGGCAAGAAGAAGGCCAAGAAGTAGTCGTCCCCGGGTCCTCGGCTTCGCCGAGCGTCCACGCAGTTCACACTTCGTTCCGAACAACCCCCTCAGGAGCTAAAGGCAGATGCCTCCCAAGACCCGCGCCGCAGGCGGCGTGAAGAAGGTCCGTCGCAAAGAGAAGAAGAACGTCGCGCACGGCCACGCTCACATCAAGAGCACGTTCAACAACACGATCGTCTCGATCACCGACCCCCAGGGCAACGTGATCAGCTGGGCCTCGGCCGGCCACGTGGGCTTCAAGGGCTCCCGCAAGTCGACTCCGTTCGCCGCGCAGATGGCGGCCGAGAACGCCGCCCGCAAGGCGCAGGAGCACGGCGTCAAGAAGGTCGACGTGTTCGTCAAGGGACCGGGATCAGGCCGTGAGACCGCGATCCGCTCGCTGCAGGCCACCGGGCTCGAGGTCGGCACCATTTCTGACGTCACTCCTCAGCCGCACAACGGCTGCCGTCCGCCCAAGCGCCGCCGGGTCTGACGAGAATCACGTAAGGGAGAACTGAAATGGCTCGTTACACCGGACCCGCGACCCGCATCTCGCGTCGCCTCAACGTCGACCTCGTCGGCGGCGACGCCGCTTTCGAGCGTCGCCCGTTCCCGCCCGGCCAGCACGGCCGCGCGCGCATCAAGCAGAGCGAGTACCTGCTGCAGCTGCAGGAGAAGCAGAAGGCCAAGTACTCCTACGGGGTGCTGGAGAAGCAGTTCCGCAACTACTACCAGGAAGCCACCCGCCGCAACGGCAAGACCGGTGACAACCTGCTCCAGATCCTGGAGTCCCGGCTGGACAACGTCGTGTACCGGGCCGGCTTCGCCCGGACCCGCCGCGCGGCTCGCCAGCTGGTGAACCACGGCCACTTCGTGGTCAACGGCCACAAGGTCGACATCCCCAGCTACCGCGTCTCGCCGCTGGACATCATCGATGTCCGCCCGAAGTCGCTGGAGACCACGCCGTTCCTGATCGTCCGGGAGACCCTGGGCGAGCGCCCGGTGCCGGCCTGGCTGCAGGTCGTGCCCTCCAAGCTGCGCATCCTGGTGCACCAGCTGCCTGAGCGCGCGCAGATCGACATCCCGATCGCCGAGCAGCTGATCGTCGAGCTCTACTCGAAGTAAGCGGCTGACCGGGCAGGGCGCCCCGCTCGTGATGAGGCGCCCTGGCCGGTTCCTCCGTGCCAAGCAAGCCGTCTGACGACAACTGAATACCTCACCCGAGCGTCATATAGCGGTCGCTCAAGAGTGTGCGAAGGAGCACCACCTTGCTGATTTCACAGCGCCCGGCGCTGACCGAAGAGGTCATCGCCGACAACCGTTCCAAGTTCGTCATCGAACCGCTCGAGCCCGGCTTCGGCTACACGCTGGGTAACTCGCTGCGGCGCACCCTGCTGTCCTCCATCCCCGGGGCGGCGGTGACCAGCATCCGGATCGACGGCGTGCTGCACGAGTTCACCACCGTCGAAGGCGTGAAGGAGGACGTCACCGACCTGATCCTGAACCTCAAGGAGCTCGTCGTCTCCTCCGACTCCGACGAGCCGGTCGTGATGTACCTGCGCAAGCAGGGCCCCGGCGAGGTCACCGCGGCCGACATCGCCCCGCCGGCCGGGGTCGAGGTGCACAACCCCGACCTGAAGATCGCCACGATCAACAAGAAGGGCCGGCTCGAGATCGAGCTGGTCGTCGAGCGGGGCCGTGGCTACGTCACCTCGGTGCAGAACAAGCAGCCCGGCCAGGAGATCGGCCGGATTCCGGTCGACTCGATCTACTCTCCGGTGCTGAAGGTGACCTACGCCGTCGAGGCCACCCGTGTCGAGCAGCGCACCGACTTCGACCGGTTGGTCGTCGACGTCGAGACCAAGTCCTCGATCAGCCCGCGCGACGCGGTCGCCAGCGCCGGCCACACCCTGGTCGAGCTGTTCGGCCTGATGCGCGAGCTCAACGAAGAGGCCGAAGGCATCGACGTCGGCCCCTCGCCGACCGAGGTCGCCGACATCGCCGCCTTCTCGATGCCGATCGAAGAGCTGGACCTCACCGTCCGGTCCTACAACTGCCTCAAGCGCGAGGGCATCCACACCGTCGGGGAACTGGTCGGCCGCAGCGAAGCCGACCTGCTCGACATCCGCAACTTCGGCTCCAAGTCCATCGACGAGGTGAAGGTCAAGCTGCACGGCCTCGGCCTGGCCCTGAAGGACAGCCCGCCCGGATTCGACCTGAACGCGGTGGTCGACTCCTACGGCGGCGAGGAGTTCGGCGACGACACCGACTACGCCGAGACCGAAGAGCTCTAACCGTCACGTTGAGAAGTCACCGGCTCCGCTGCCCGCGGCGGTCCCCGGCGCCCGAGAAACCTTTCCTCTAGGAGCAAGTCATGCCCACGCCCACCAAGGGCCCTCGCCTCGGCGGCGGTCCGGCACACGAGCGGCTGCTGCTCGCGAACCTCGCGACCGCATTGTTCGAGCACGACCGGATCACCACCACTGAGGCCAAGGCCAAGCGGCTGCGCCCGCTGGCCGAGAAGCTGATCACGTTCGCCAAGCACGGTGAGCTGCACGATCGGCGTCAGGTTCTCAAGGTCATCCGGAACAAGGACGTGGTGCACAAGCTGTTCGCCGAGATCGGTCCGAAGTTCTCCGAGCGGCCCGGCGGCTACACCCGGATCATCAAGGTGAACCCCCGTAAGGGCGACAACGCCCCGATGGCGGTCATCGAGCTGGTCGAGGAGCTCAGCGCGGCGGCCCGGGTCGTCCGCGAGGCCGAGCGTTCCCGTGGCACCAAGGTCGCTCCGTCCAAGGCGCCGACCGGCCGTACCGCCGAGATCGCCGAGGACGCCGCCGCCGAGTCGCCGACCGCTGCCAGAGTGGCCGGTGACGCCTCGGCTGCCAAGCAGGCCTCCGAAGACGCCGCGGCCGAGACCGTCGTCGACGACGCGACCGAAGAGACGCCCGCGGCTGAGGCCGTGGTCGATGAGAGCGGCGCCGCGGCGCCGGCTGAGGACGCCGCCGAGGTTGAGCCGGCCGAGGTTGAGCCAGCCGAGGACGAGGGCAAGTAAGGCGCCCCGCCTTTCTTCAGCGCACAGCATGAGTCAGCCGGCCGAGCCCGTTTCCCCCGCCGGGGGAGGCGGGCTCGTCCGGTTGCGGCTGGATCTGGGCTATGACGGCACCGACTTCGCAGGTTGGGCCACGCAGCCTGGGCGGCGGACGGTCCAGACGGTTCTGGAAACCGCGCTGAGCACCCTGTTCCGGATGCCTCGGGTGCCGGTGGTGGTCGCCGGGCGCACCGACGCGGGAGTGCACGCCAGCGGGCAGGTCTGCCATTGCGATGTCGACCCGGTCCGCTGGGAGCAGGAACGGAGCCGGATCGTCCGCCGGCTCGCCGGGTTGCTGCCGCCAGACGTCCGGGTGCACGCGGTGACGGTGGCCCCGGCTCACTTCGATGCCCGGTTCGGCGCGCTCTGGCGCCGCTACCGCTACCGGATCTGCGACGCCGACTACGGCGTGCCCGCACTGGATCGAGTAGACACCGCCGGCTGGAAGCACACCCTGGACGCCGTGGCCATGCACCGGGCCGGCCAGCGGTTGCTCGGGCTCAACGATTACGCGGCCTTCTGCCGCCGCCGACTGGGCGCCAGCACGGTGCGCAGCCTGCAGGAGCTGGTGGTGGCGCGCAGCGGTGAGCTGGTCGAGATCGAGGTGCAGGCCGATGCCTTCTGCCATTCGATGGTCCGCTCGCTGGTCGGTGCGCTGGCCGCGGTCGGCGACGGCAGCAAGGACGCCGAGTGGCCGCACCGGTTACTGACCCTGGGCCGTCGCAGCGAGGAGGTCAGGGTGGCGCCGGCACGCGGGCTCACCCTGCTCGCGGTCGACTACCCGTCCGAGGCAGAGCTGGCCGCGCGAGCCGCTCAGACCCGGGCGGTCCGCAGCCTCAGCTAGCTGTGCCAGCGCCGGCCGGGTGGGAGTGCCCCCGCTAGGCCAAGAAGGCCAGGTTGTCCCGCCCGCACCAATCCAGCGCCGCAGGCCAGGGCCCGTAGCCGTCCGCGGCCGTGAGCGAGCCGGCGCCGGCGATGACAGTGGCCGCCATCTTCAGCGGCGCGCCGTACACCTGGGCCACCCCACCCGGGCAGTGCCGATCGTTGTCCCCGCCGACCAGCACCGTGCCGTCGGCGGCACGGCGCAACGCGTCCACCGCCAGCGGCGCCGGCCGCAGGAAGTCCCAGGCCGGCAGCGGCTGGTCCGGAGCCGGCGGCGCCACCAGGGCCACCCGGGATGGCCGTGGCGAACGGCCGGCGGCGCCTTCGGCAGTGGCGCTTTCGACAGCATGGTGCAGCCACAGCAGGCAGGACGCCGAATGCGCCAGCACGTCGAAGCCGTCGTCGGCAAGCCCGGCCATGCACTGGCGCAGCGCCGCCAGGCAACCGGCGAGGTCCGCTGCCTCGGGCTCTGGCCAGACTGCCTGGCGGACCTCGCGTCCGGCGCTGCTCAGCTCGCCGGCCAGCCACTGAGGCCAGTCCTGTTCGGCTCCGAACGGGCTCGGCAACAGGACGGTGGGAAGGGTTCGGGTCGGTCGACGAGGCACCAGCGCAGCTTACGGCGCGTCCTCAGCCGACCAGGCCGAGCAGCAACAGCGACTGGGCGAGGTGGTAGCTGATCGCGACCGTGAGCGGCGCCCACCCGCGCCGCGCCACGAACCGGTCGGTGGCCAGCACCAGGTCCGAGGCCGCGAAGGCGACGATGCCGTAGGCCACCCACAGCGAGCTGGTGCCGATGCCGAGCACCACCGTCGAGCCGAGGGCGGTGATGTAGGCCGCGACGGCGATCATGAGTGGGGCGCCGCCCTGACTCTGCGCGCCGGCCAGCACCTGATGGCCGAAGGCGAGCAGCGCGAGCAGCACCAGCGCCAGGCCGAAGCCCAGGCTCAGCTGCTCGGTGCCGTGCTTGAGCATGGCCGCGGCGTAGCAAAGGTGCCCGAGCAGGAAACTGGCCAGCCCGACGGTGAACAACACGCTCGGCGGCTGGTGAGCGTCAGCCCGGTCTGACGTGACCGGCGGTGCAGCCCGATGAGGGCCGCCCGTCGTCGGCTGGCCCGTCGTCGGCTGGCCCGTCGTCGGCTCGGGCGGGGCCTGCTCGGGCGGGGCCTGCCCAGGCGGGGCCTGCTCGGCCGAAGCCCGCGACGACGGCTGCTGCTGCTGCCCGGAGCCCACCGGTTCCAGCGTCGTAGCCGCTCCGGCCCGCTGCCCGACCGGTTGTCCGAGCCGTTGTCCGACCGGTTGCCCGGGCTCGGCGAAGGACAGCGCGACATCGCCGATCAGCCCCAGGCACAGCGCCAGCACCAGCCAGCCGTGCACCCCGGGATGCCGGGGCTCGGCGGTCAGCGCCGCGGCCAGCAGGGCCAGCAGCACGGCCGGTTTCGCGCAGCGCTCTAGCAGCCGGGAACCGACAGCCACTGCCGTCCAGTCCAGGACCGCCAGCACGACGGCGACGGCCACCCACACCCATCCAGCCGCTGTCATACGGCGAGAGACTAACCAGTCCCGGTTGACGTCATCGCCAGGTGGGCACTACAACCGCCAAGTGGTCACCGCAACCGCCAGGTGGGCACTACAACACAGCTCCGGGATTGAGGATGCCGAGCGGGTCCAGGGCGTCCTTGATCCGGTGCGTCAACGCCATCACGTCCGGACCCAACTGGTCGGGCAGCTGCGCCTTCTTCAGCCGGCCGACGCCGTGCTCGCCGGTGATCGTCCCGTCCAGGGAGATGGCCAGCGCCATGATCTCGGTGAAGGCGGTGGCGGCCCGGGCGGTCGAGGCCGGGTCGGCGGCGTCGTAGACGATGATCGGATGGGTGTTGCCGTCGCCGGCGTGCGCCACGGTGGGGATCTCGATGTCGTTGCGGCGGGCGATCTCGGCGATGCCGGCCAGCAGCTCGGGCAGCCGTGGCACCGCGACTCCGACGTCTTCGAGCATCAGCGAGCCGCGCCGCTCGATCGCCGGGAACGCCGCTCGCCGGGCCATCGCGAAGGCCTCGCCCTCTGCCGGGTCGGCTGTGCTGAACACCTCGTCAGCGCCGCAGGCCTCGCAGGCCTCGGCGATGACCGCGATCTCGGCCTCGGCGCCGGCGCCCGCGTCGGACTGCGCCACCAGCAGGGCGCCTGCCGTCCGGTCCAAGCCCATCGACAGGTGGTCCTCGACGGCGTTGATCGAGGCCTGGTCCATCAACTCCAGCATCGCCGGCCGCGCCCGCCGGCTGATCTGCACCACCGCCTCGGCGGCCGCCGGCACGCTGGGGAACAGGGCCACCAGGGTGCTCGGCGGCTGCTGGGCGGGCACCAGTCGCAGGATCGCCCGGGTGATCACGCCCAAGGTGCCCTCACTGCCGACGAACAGCTTGATCAGCGACAGCCCGGCCACGTCCTTGAGCCGGGCGCCGCCGAGGCTGATGGCGGCGCCGTCGGCCAGCACCACATCCAGGCCCAGGACGTAGTCGGTGGTCACGCCGTACTTGACGCAGCACAGCCCGCCGGCGTTGGTGGCGATGTTCCCGCCGATCGAGCAGATCTCGAACGAGGAGGGATCAGGCGGGTACCACAGGCCGTGCTCGCGGGCGGCCGCCTTGACTTCGGCGTTCAGCGCCCCCGGCTCCACGATCGCCACCCGGTAGTCGGGGTCCACCCGCACCGCGCGCATCCGGTCCAGGCTGATCACGATGCCCCCGGCCACCGCCGACGAGCCGCCCGACAGCCCGCTGCCCGCGCCCCTGGGCACCACCGCGATCCGATGCCGGCTCGCCCAGCGCATCGCGACCTGCACCTCGGCGGTGCTGCGTGGGCGCACCACCGCCAGCGGGGTGCCCGCGCCGGGGTCCCTGGCCCAGTCATAGCGGTAGTTCTGGATCAGCACCGGGTCGGTGACCAGGGCGTCGGAAGGCAGTTCGGCGGCAAGCGCGTCCAGCGGGGTGGTCATGGTGGTTGATTGTGCCCAGCGTTAGGCGATTGCGCCGTGATGCAGACTTGCCCCGTGGGTTATCTAGACGTGCAATCGATTCGGCACCAGCTCTCCGACGGCCGGATACTGCTCTCAGACGTCAGTTTCCGGATCGGCGAGGGCGCCAAGGCCGCCCTGGTCGGCGCCAACGGCGCCGGCAAGACGACGCTGCTGCGGTTGATCGCCGGTGACCTGGCGCCGCAGAGCGGGGCGGTGGCCCGCTCGGGCGGCCTGGGCGTGATGCGGCAGTTCATCGGCTCGGTTCGCGACAGCACCACGGTGGAGGAGTTCCTGGTCGGCCTGGCCGCGCCTGCGATCGGGCAGGCCTGGGCCGACCTCAACGCCGCGGAGCTGGCGATGATGAGCGCCGACGACGAGAAGACCCAGCTGCGCTATGCCCACGCTCTGACCAACTGGGGCGACGCCGGCGGCTACGACGCCCAGGTGCTGTGGGACACCGTGACGGTGGCCGCGATCGGCATCCCGTTCGAGAACTGCAAGTACCGCGAGATCGCCACCCTGTCCGGCGGCGAGCAGAAGCGGCTGGCGCTGGAGGCGCTGCTGCGCGGGCCGGCCGAGGTGCTGCTGCTCGACGAGCCGGACAACTACCTCGACGTGCCCGGCAAGCAGTGGCTGGAGGAGCGGCTGAACTCGACGTCCAAGACGGTGCTGTTCGTTAGCCACGACCGGGAGCTGCTGGCCAACGTCGCCGACCGGGTGGTCACCATCGAAGGCGGCACCAGCTGGGTGCACGGCGGCGGCTGGGCGACCTACCACCAGGCGCGGCTGCATCGCCACGAGCGGATGGCCGAGCTTCGACGGCGTTGGGAGGAGGAGCACGCGCGGCTGAAGGAGCTGGTGCGCACGCTGCAGCAGCAGGCGAAGTTCTCCGAGGCGATGGCACAGAAGTACCGGGTGACGGTCGGACGTCTCGAGCGCTTCGAAGCCGCCGGCCCACCACCGGACAAGCCCGAGGATCAGAACGTCACCATGCGGCTGCGGGGCGGCCGGACCGGCAAGCGCGCCGTGATCTGCGAGCAGTTGGAGTTGTCCGGCCTGATGAAGCCCTTCGACATCGAGGTCTTCTACGGCGAGCGGCTGGCGGTGCTGGGCTCCAACGGCGCGGGCAAGTCCCACTTCCTGCGGCTGCTGGGCGGCGAGCAGGTGGCGCATGCCGGTGACTGGCGCCTCGGCGCCCGGGTGGAGCCGGGCCTGTTCGCCCAGACCCACGCCCATCCCGAGTGGGCCGACCGGACCCTGGTGGACCTGCTCTGGCACGGCGAGCCGGGTCGTTCCGGCGTCGACCGGGGCCGGGCGATGGCCGCGCTGCGCCGGTACGAGCTGAACTCCCAGGGCGACCAGAGCTTCGGCACGCTCTCCGGGGGCCAGCAGGCCAGGTTCCAGATCCTGTTACTGGAGCTGTCCGGGGCCACCCTGCTGCTGCTCGACGAGCCGACCGACAACCTCGACGTGCTCTCGGCCGAGGCGCTGGAGGACGCGCTGGAGACCTTCGAGGGAACGGTGATCGCGGTGACTCACGACCGGTGGTTCGCCCGCAGCTTTGACCGGTACCTGATCTTCGGCGCCGACGGCGTGGTGGCCGAGTCCACCGAGCCGGTCTTCGACGCCGCCCGGGTGGCCCGGCCCCGCTGAGGGCGCCGGCCACGGCCACCGCCGAGAGGTTCGCGCCGATTTGGAGGCGCCACCGGCCAACGGGTATCGTCCTCCCTTGGCACGCGTCGCCCTGCGCCGCGTGTGGACGGCCATGTTCCGGGGTCGACCGCCGAGATTCCTCGGTGGGACCGCGGAAGCGACTCCAGCCCGCTGGCTGAGCAGTCGTGAAGACCGACGAGAGAGAGTACGCCTTGCCTACTTACACCCCCAAGCCCGGTGACGTGGTCCGGTCCTGGCATGTCATCGACGCCAGCGACATCGTCCTGGGCCGGCTGGCCAGCCAGGCCGCCAAGCTGCTGCGTGGCAAGCACAAGCCGCAGTTCGCCCTGCATGTGGACACCGGTGACTTCGTCATCATCGTCAACGCCGAGAAGGTGGCGGTCGCCCCGCAGAAGCTCGGCGAGTTCCGTTACCGGCACTCCGGTTACCCGGGCGGGCTGTCCAAGCGGACCGTCGGCGAGCTGCTCGAGACCAAGCCCGAGCGCCTGGTCGAGCTCGCGGTCAAGGGCATGCTGCCCAAGAACACCCTCGGGCGCGCGCAGCTGAAGAAGCTCAAGGTCTACAGCGGACCTACCCATCCGCACGCCGCGCAGATGCCGAAGGAATTCACGATCACGCAGGTCGCGCAGTAGCGCGGATCAGGCAAATAGGAGAATTCGCGTTGACTACCCCAGTTCCCGTCGTAGGCCGTCGTAAAGAGGCCGTCGTCCGAGTCCGGCTCGTTCCGGGCACCGGCGTCTTCAAGCTCAACGGTCGCACTATGGACGACTACTTCCCCAACAAGGTGCACCAGCAGCTCATCAAGGAGCCGCTGGTGACCCTGGAGAAGAACGACCAGTACGACATCACCGCCACCCTGGTCGGCGGCGGCATCACCGGCCAGGCCGGCGCGCTGCGGCTGGCCATCTCCCGGGCCCTGATCGGCCTGGAGCCAGATGACCGCCCGGCGCTGAAGAAGGCCGGCTTCCTGACCCGGGACTCCCGCATCAAGGAGCGCAAGAAGTACGGCCTGAAGAAGGCCCGTAAGGCTCCTCAGTACTCCAAGCGTTAATCAGCCACCGTTCGTGGCCCGGTATTTCGGCACGGACGGGGTTCGCGGTCGCGCGAACGCCGACCTGACACCCGAGCTGGCACTGGCTGTGGCCA
>DASWNX010000044.1 GCA_036399055.1 Jatrophihabitans sp. | reverse complement strand
GCAGCCGGCCGGGATGGTCACCGACTGGGACACGGTGTCGGTGTGGGTGGCGCCGTAGCCGTTCATCCACGCCTTCCACGACCCGGTGCGCGCCGGCTGGCCGGTGGAGCTGTCGATGACTCCGGCCGAGGCCGACCAGGGCGCGGCCGTGCCGGTCTCAAAGCCGGGGTTGCCCAGCTTCTGTCCGGGGCTGGAGCAGCCGCCGCCCACGCCGCTGCCGCCCGACAGCCACTCGGTGCCGTTCAGCGCGATCGCCGCGTTCGTTGCGGCCGGATCGCCCCAGCCGTTGAACAGGGTGTTTCCGGACTGGCCGGTCCCGTCGTCGACCGGGGACGAGTCACCCCAGAACATCACCCGGCCGGTTCCGAAGGTCGAGGTCGCCACCGCGGCCCCGGTGGTCCCCGAGGCCGAGTGCCCGGTCCGAAAGATCTCTCCCCGGACGCCGGCGTTGTCGGCGGGCTTGAGGGTGGCGGTGGTGCCGTTGCGGATGATGGTTCCGGTCACAGTCCCGAACGGCCCGCGGATGATCGGGTCCGAGCCGGCCGCCGAGCCGATCACGTTCGGGTTCTCGGAGCCGATGTTGAGCAGGTCGATCGAAAAGCCGAAGGGGTCGGTGGAGTCCACCGAGTTGTTCGACATCAGGTCATTGAGGATCCTCGGCGAGTCCCAGCCGTCATTGTTCCGGTCGCTGGCGGTGTGGTCAGAGACCATCAGCAGCCCGCCGCCGCGCTGCACGAAAGTCATGATCGCGGTCTTCTCACCCGCGCTGAGCACCACGTTCGGCTCGGGCAGCACGAAGGTGTTGAAATTGGCCAGATCCTGGGCGTTGGCGGTGTCGCCGTAGCTGATCCGGCCGCCGACGGGCAGGGTCTTGATCGAGTACCGGCCGGTCTTCTGCAGCGCCACCCCCCAGGCCGAGATGGCCCCTGTCCACGAGGTCTCCGACGTCGGGCTCGGGTTCTGCGCCAGCGGATCGGGCTGGGCGGTGGAGACGATCCAGTCGGCGTTGCCGGCGGTCTCACCGTGGCTGGCGTCGAAGAGCACCCGGTAGGAGGCGGCCGCGTGCGCCGGAGCCACACCGATCGGCGGGGCCGCGGTCAGCGCGCCCGCGCCGGTCAGCACCGCCACCCCCAGGGTGGCAACCCGTCGGGACAACCGCATTCGAGCCTGCTGCATGACAGAACCTCCGCAAGGGGGCGAAGTACCCGAATACCGGCACCATGTCGCACCCTAGAGTGCGCAGCGCAACCCCGCTGAACGGGCTACTTCTCAAGCACCCCGCTGCCACACTCGCCGGCCCAGCCCGCGCCCCTGACTGCGATGCGCACGGCCGGGTCGCTTGACCCGGGGGTCCGGCTCAACCATCCTGAGGCCACCGCGGGACAAATGCCGTGATCACATGTGCGGAGGTCGCCAAGATGGCTGGTGGGCTCCTCTCCGCTGACACCTCGGCGACGGCGCCCGACTCCTCCGACGCCGAGCCGGCGATCCGGCTGCGCGGACTACGCAAGACCTTCGGATCGGTCGTGGCCGTGAACGACCTGGACCTCGACATCGCCGACGGCGAGTTCTTCGCGATGCTCGGCCCGTCGGGGTCGGGTAAGACGACCGTGCTGCGCATGATCGCCGGGTTCGAGACCCCGACGGCCGGAACCATCGTCCTGGGCGGCGTCGACGCGACCCGGCTGCCGCCCTTTCGCCGCGACGTCAACACAGTCTTCCAGGATTACGCGCTCTTTCCGCACATGAGCGTGGAGCAGAACGTCGGCTACGGCCTGCGGGTGCATCGAGTGCCCAAGGCCGAGCGGCTCAAGCGGGTCGGCCAGGCGCTGGAGATGGTGCAGCTGACGGGCTTGGGCGCTCGGCAGCCCCACCAGCTCTCCGGCGGCCAGCGCCAGCGGGTCGCGCTGGCCCGTGCTCTGGTGAACCGGCCCCGGGTGCTGTTGCTGGACGAGCCGCTGGGCGCTCTGGACCTGAAGTTGCGCGAGCAGATGCAGCTGGAGCTGAAGGCGATCCAGCGCGAGGTCGGCATCACCTTCGTCTTCGTCACCCATGACCAGGACGAGGCACTCACCTTGTGCGACCGGCTGGCGGTCTTCCGGGACGGGCGGATCGAGCAGTTGGGCAGCGCTCAGCAGGTGTACCAGTCACCGGCCACGCCGTTCGTCGCCGAATTCGTCGGAACCTCCAACCTGGTGCGCGGCGAGGCGGCGCAGGCGCTGCTCGGCCACGGCGGCACCTGCTCGATCCGGCCCGAGAGGATCAGGGTGCTGCGTCAGGGCAGTCCGACCGCAGCGAATGACGTGGTGGTCCAGGCGAGGGTACGAGAGGTCGTCTACGCCGGAGCTGAGACCCGGATCGTGGTGGACGCGGCGCACGGTCTCACCCTTGCCGCGGTCGTCCTCAACAGCGCCGAGCCGGCGGTGGACGTGCACCGCGGCGATCCCGTGGTGCTGTGCTGGGACCGCGCCGCGGTGAGCGTGATCGAACCCTGATGCCTGCCGGCTTGGCCAAGCGGGCCGCGCACACCGAGGAGAGGAACATCGATGACAAGCTTGATCCGAAACAGCCGGAGATATCTTGCCGTGCTGGCCGCTGGCGCGGTCCTGGCGGCCTGCGGCGGTTCTAGCAAGACCGCGAGCCCGGGCGCCAAGGGCCAGGAGCCTCCCAAAGTCCCGATGGCGACCTCGGTCGGCGACGGCGAAGGCACGCTCAACATCGTCGTCTGGGCCGGGTACGCCGAGAACGGGGCCAACGATCCCAAGGTCGACTGGGTGCACCCGTTTGAGAAGCAGACCGGCTGCAAGGTCAACGCCAAGGTCGGCAACACCTCCGATGAGATGGTGCAGCTGATGAAGACCGGCCAGTACGACGGGGTTTCGGCTTCCGGTGACGCCACCCTGCGGCTGATCTACGGCGGTGACGCGGCGCCGGTGAACACCTCGCTGGTGTCCAACTACGCGACCGTCTCCAGCTTCCTCAAGAACGGCAACTGGAACTCCGTCGGTGGCCAGATGTACGGAATCCCGCACGGCTGGGGCGCCAACCTGCTGATGTGGAACCCGACCAAGGTGACCGGCGCGCTGGACTCCTGGGCCGCTGTCTTCGGCGACTCGGGCAAGTACCAGGGCAAGGTGACCGCCTATGACTCCCCCATCTACATCGCCGACGCGGCGCTGTACCTGATGGCCACCCAGCCCTCGCTCGGCATCAAGGATCCCTACGCGCTGACCTCTGCCCAGCTGGATGCGGCCGTGACCTTGCTGAAGCAGCAGAAGGCCAACGTCGGCGAGTACTGGGCCGACTACACCAAGGAGGTGCAGGCCTTCGAGTCCGGCACCTCGGTGGTGGGAACCACCTGGCAGGTGATCGCGAACACCATCAACGCCGATGGCAAGACCAAGGTTCAGACCGTGCTGCCGAAGGAGGGCGCCACCGGTTGGTCTGACACCTGGATGATCTCCTCGAAGGCCAAGCACCCCAACTGCATGTACCAGTGGATGAACTACATCGTCTCGCCGCAGGCCAACGCCGAGGTCGCGGAGTACTTCGGTGAGGCGCCGGCCCAGACGCTGGCCTGCCAGCACACCAGTGACAAGGCGTTCTGCGACACCTACCACGCCCTCGACGCGGCGTACGCGGCGAAGATCCACTACTGGACCACCCCACAGAAGCAGTGCGTCGACAACAGCGGAAAGGACGACTGCACCGACTACGCGCAATGGGTGGACAAGTGGCAGCAGATCAAGAGCTGATGTCGCGCCCGCCGGTCATGCCCGCACCGCATGACCGGCGGGGAGCGGTGTCAGCCTTCTTCGCGACCAAGCGCAAGACCAGGCTGGCGATGCTGCTCGGCGCCCCGATGCTGTGGCTCGTCCTGGCCTACTTCGGCTCGATCGCCGTGCTGCTGCTGTCCGCGCTGTGGAGCACCGACTTCTTCACCGGCAACATCACCCAGACCTACAGCATCGACAACCTGCGTGAGGTCTACACCCAGTCCCTGTACCGGAGCGTGACGCTGCGGACTGTCATGGTCGCGCTCCTCGTCACGCTCATCGACGGCCTCATCGCCTTTCCCATGGCCTTCTACATGAGCAAGCTGGCAGGCCCACGGCTGCGCAAGGCGTTGCTGGTAGCCGTGCTGACTCCGCTGTGGGCGAGCTACCTGGTCAAGGCCTACGCCTGGCGCAGCCTGCTGGCGCCCAACGGCCCGGTGAGCTGGCTGACCGGTGGCCACACCCCGGGCTACGGCCTCACGGCCACCGTCATCACGCTGGCCTATCTCTGGCTGCCCTACATGGTGATCCCGGTCTTCGCCGGTTTCGAGCGGGTGCCGCGATCACTGTTCGAAGCCAGCGCTGACCTCGGCGCCGGCGCCGGGCGCACCCTGCGCTCGGTCATAATCCCGATGGTCTTCCCGGCCCTCGCGGCGGGCTCCATCTTCACGTTCTCCCTCACCCTGGGCGACTACATCGCGGTCGGCATCGTCGGGGGCAAGACCCAGTTGCTGGCGAACGTGATCTACGGCCAGCTGGTCACGGCCAACAACCAGCCACTGGCCGCTGCGCTGTCCACCGTGCCCCTGGTCGCGATCGTCGTGTACCTGCTGCTGATGCGCCGGACCGGCGCCCTGGAGAACGTCTGATGCACCTGTCGAACCGGGTGCGCCGCGCGCTTGCGGCGCTCACTTTTCTGGGACTGGCCTTTCTCTACGTCCCGCTGATCCTGATCGTGCTCAACGCCTTCAACTCCTCGCGGACCTTCTCCTTCCCGCCCACCGGTCTCACCCTGAAGTGGTGGAGCGCGGCGGCGCACAGCGAGGGAGCCCTGCACGCGCTCGGCAACTCGGTCCGGGCCGGCCTGGGCGCGACGGCGGTGGCACTGGTGCTCGGCACGATGGCGGCGTTCGCGGTGCAGCGCTTCGACTTCTTCGGCCGTTCCACGATCAGCTTCCTGGTGGTGCTGCCGATCGCGCTGCCGGGCATCGTCACAGGCCTGGCGCTCAACGCGGCGTTCACCAACGTGCTGGATCCGCTGGGAATCGGCTTCGGCCTGACCACGGTGATCATCGGCCATGCGACCTTCTGCATCGTCGTGGTCTACAACAACGTCCAGGCCCGGCTGCGACGGATGAGCGGGTCGCTCGAGGAGGCTTCAGCTGACCTCGGCGCCACCGGCTGGCAGACCTTCCGGCTGGTCACGTTTCCCTCGTTGCGGGGCGCGCTGCTGGCCGGTGCGCTGCTGGCGTTCGGCCTCAGCTTCGACGAGGTCGTCGTCACCACCTTCACCTCAGGCCCCGCGGTCCAGACGCTGCCGCTGTGGATCTTCGGCAACTTGTTCCGGCCCAATCAGGCGCCGGTGGTCAACGTCGTCGCCGCCGTGCTCATCGGCTTCGCCGTGCTGCCGGTGTGGTTGGCGCAGCGGCTCGGGGACGACGCGGCGTCCAGTCGGTTCTAGAGCGAGGCCCGCTATCTCAGGCCGTAGTCGCCCAGCACCTCGGCGCCGGCGCGCTGGCCCTCGAGGGCGCCGCCTTCCATGTAGCCCTGGTAATCGATCGAGCAGTGCTCAC
The DNA here is from genome assembly GCA_036399055.1 of Jatrophihabitans sp. Taxonomy (NCBI): domain Bacteria; kingdom Bacillati; phylum Actinomycetota; class Actinomycetes; order Jatrophihabitantales; family Jatrophihabitantaceae; genus Jatrophihabitans; species Jatrophihabitans sp. The sequence goes on along the minus strand of DASWNX010000044.1, from coordinate 55,997 downwards.
CGGCGAAGTGCACGTTGCCCTGCCGCACCGCCTCGTAGCCGGCGTAGTTCTGGCAGTAGCCGGTCGGGTAGTAGGAGTAGGCGCCGTAGGAGTACGGGTTGACGTGCCAGGCCGCCAGGGTCGCCCGGCCGTTCCACTTGGTTCCCAGCCCGGGAAAGACCGGCTCGATCTCGCTCAGGAACTTCCTCGCCGAGGTCACCACGTAGGGGTTGGCCTGGTTGCTGAACGGCATCGACGGGTTGAGCGCCGCGGCGATGTCGCCACCGGTGTAGTCCACCAGGATCCCTTCGGCGCCGGCCTGGGCACGCGTCGCCTCCCAGGTGTTCATGGTGCCGGTGTCGCTGTAGGACTCCCCCGAGGAGATGCCGGGCCAGGCGCCGGGACTGTTCCACACCCGGGCGCCGAACTGCAGGTGCAACTTGCAGTCATGGCCCATCCGCATGTTGGCGATCTGGCCCTTCTTGCGGGTGTCGAAGCCCGCCCTGGTGAAGTCGAGTCGCTTCAGCACGCCCAGCGGCACCGCCAGGATGGTGTGGTCGGCCGTCACCGTCTGGGTCCTGCCGTTGGCCGTGAAGGTCAACGTCTGGGTGCCGTTGGGGTTCGCGGCGAGCGCGGTGAGCTTCCAGTTGAGATTGACCGAGCCCTTGGGCAGCGCGGCCGCCATCGCCTTCGGCAACTGGTCGTTGCCGCCACGGATGTGGTAGCGCTCGTCGGAGAGGCCGAAGATGCTGAAATTGCCCGGGCTGGGCTGGTAGGCCAGCAGGCCGAGGATGTTGAGCGCGGTCTGGTCGGTGGTCTGGCCGCCGTACTCCTCGTTGTAGGCCACGTCGAGCAGAGCGCCCATCGGCGAGGAATGCCCGCCCGGCACCCGGCTCTCGATCCAGTCGTAGGCGCTCATGTTTGACAGCGTGGTGCCACCGCCGGGCTGCGGGTTGTTCCAGGTGACCGGCCAGGTGAAGGTCTTCATGTCGTTCTGGATGTTCTGGTGCACGACCTGGAAGTCCGAGCTTGCCTGGCTGTACAGGTAGTACTGCCCGAAGAAGTAGAAGGTCTGCTCGGCTTGTTGGGGCTCGGCCTGGACGAGGTCGTCCAGCGTCAGGTTGAACCGCCGGGCGAGCGCCTGGACTGCCTTGTGGCCGGTGTCGATCATCTCGCCACCCCACTCCGACACCTGCCCCGACGCCCAGTTGGCAGTGTCGGAGTAGATCCGGCCGCCGAGCCGGGTGTTGGCCTCGTAGACCGTGCAGGCCAATCCGGAGTCCTGCATTCTCAGCGCGGCCGCCAGGCCGCTGATCCCCGCGCCGATCACGGCGATCCGCGGGGCGCCCGCGGCGCCCGCGCGCTGGGCGAGCGGAACCTGCCCTAGCGCCACCACGCCGGCCGCGGCGACAGCGCCACCGAGCAGCTGACGGCGGCTTAGTTCCAGCCCTACCTTGTCCGGGCCCATCGTCTGGATGGCCTGCGGTGTCACCCCGAGCTCATCGGCGGCACGGTGCTCCGCGGCCAGTCGCCGTACCAGGTTTCCGATCGACGATCTCGCCATGACGAAGCCCTTCAGTCCATCTAACAATCAATTAACACGTGATCCTGCTGGCAGAAACTGCCCATGTCAACGAATCGGGGCCAACGCCGACGGAGCGGGACGAACTGTCACCGAGAGCGACGGTCCGAGGTGGAGCCGCTGCCGCTGTCCACCGTTGAGCCCCTGACCCTCGACTCCGTGGAAGACTCCGGGGAACCCAACCCCTGACCCAGACGTCGGAGCAACCATGAACAATCTCGCGAACGTCGACCACTTCTTCGTCAAGCAGAAGATCACCATGATGGTGAACCGCTACGAGATCCGTGCCGCCCTGCCGGACGGCTCCGAGGGCGAGGTGCTGGCCGTCGCGCAGCAGAAGCGGATGGCGTTCAAGGAGCAGGTCACGTTCTACGCCGACGAGCAGCGCTCGGTGCCGGTGTTCAGCTTCAAGGCGCGCAAGCGGATCGACCTGGCCGCCACGTACGACGTGCTGGACGCCGGAGGTCAGCCGATCGGCAGCTTCCGTAAGGAGTTCGCCAAGTCCCTGCTGCGGTCTTCGTGGGAGCTCACCTCGGCGGCAGGCGTGGCCAGCGGGACCGAGCGCAACCAGGGCGTCGCCATCGCCCGGCGCCTGTGGGAGTCCCTGCCCTTCGTCGGCGACCTGCCGTCGCCGTTCCTCTTCCACTTCGACTTCACCGACGCGCAGGGCAGCGTCGTCCTCTCCTCGGTGCGCAAGCGCTCGCTGCGGGACCGGTACGAGGTCACCGTCCCGGGTGGTCGGGTCGACGGCCGCGTGGCGGCGGCGATGGCAGTCGCGCTGGACGCGCTGCAGTCCCGCTGAGCCGGATCAGACCAGGCCGACGCCCCAGCTGCCGGCCCACTGCTGGCCCGGCTCCAGCCTGATCAGGCCCTGGCCGGAGTTGAAGGCGTTGGCCGGGCAGCTCATCGGCTCGATCGCCACCGCGTTGCGCCCGGGCGTGATGAACGGCGGCGTGAACACCTGCAGGTACTGGTAGGCGGCGTCCCAGCGGATCTGGACAGCGCGCCGCTCGGTGCGCAGCAACGCCGCCGAGCCGGTGAGCTCGGCGAAGCCGTGGTCCAGGCGCAGGTCGCCGATCGGCCGGATCGTCCGGAGGTCGAACGGGGTGCCCTCGACCGGGCGGCGCCCGATCGGGATCTGGCGCTCATCGGCTTCGAGCACCGCCCCGGCCGGCACCAACAGCTCGGCGGTGTCGAGCTCGTGGTCGGCCAGGTCGAGGTAGGGGTGGAAGCCGGCTCCGAACGGCGCGGCCGAGCGGCCGGTGTTGGTGACCGCGGTGCTCACCAGCAGTCCGGTGTCGGCGTCGAGGCGGTAGCTGATCTCCAGGCGCAGCTCGAACGGGTAACCGGTCTGAGGCGCCAGGTCGTGGGCCAACGTCACCGACGAGCCGTCGTGGCTGATCGCGCTCCACCGGACCCACTTCACCAGGCCATGGCTGGCATTGAGCCGCGCCGGCTCGGTGAGCGGCAGCTGGTAGTCCACGCCGTCGAAGCGGTAGCGGCCGCCGGCGATCCGGTTCGGCCACGGCAGCAGCACCGCGCCGGTCGACTTGGGCGGCAGCGCGTCCGGCGGGCTCTGGACGGTGACCGGTGAGCCGTCGTGCCACAGCCCCGCCAGGCATGCCCCGACCTCGGCCAGCACCGCGCGGTAACCGCCCGCCGCGATCTCATAACGCCTGCCGTCAAAGCTCATGCCTTCGACGCTAACGAGTCCGGCTCGACCGGTGGCTGGCGGGCGTCGTACTGCCAGAACGACCGGACGGCCCGAGCCGCGATCAGCACCCCGCCGGCGCACAGCAAACCCCCGCCGACCCAGGACACCGTCACCGAGGTCAGCGACGCGGTCGCGCCGGCCCGCAGGTCCCCCAGCCGCGGCCCGCCGGCCACCACCACCACGAAGACGCCCTGCATCCGCCCGCGCATCGCGTCGGGGGCGTAGGTCTGCAGCATGGTCTGGCGGTACACCGCGCTGATCAGGTCGGCCGCGCCGGCCACCGCCAGCAGCAGCACCGCGAGCCAGAGCTGGTGGGCAAGGCCGGCCACCGCCACGGCCAGTCCCCACACCACGATCGCCCCGGTCAGGCTCACCCCCTGGCGGCGGACCCGGCCGATCCAGCCTCCGGACAGCCCCGCCAGCACCGAGCCGATCGCGATCGCGGCGTACAGCGGGCCGACCTGGCCGTGCCAGCGGTCATCGGCCACCTGCGGGTACAAGGCCCGGGGCATCGCGAACACCATCGCCACGATGTCGACCACGAAGGACATCAACAGCACCGGACGGCTGCCGATGAACAACAACCCGTCCAGCACCGAGCGCAGCCCGGCTCGTGGGGACTGGCCGTCCGGCGGGATACGCGGCAGGCGAAGCGCTGCGTACATGGCCAGGGTGAACAGCCCGGCGTCGACGGCGTAGGCGTAGGCGAAGCCGTGTTGCCGGGTGATCAGCACCCCGGCGATCAGCGGGCCGATCACCTGGCCGACGTTGCCCACCGTGAACGTCAGGGTGTTGGCCGCGGGCACCAGCTCGACCGGCACGATCCTGGGGATGATCGCGCCGCGCGCCGACGAGGCGACGGCGAAGAAGCCGGACTGGACGGCGACCAGGGCCAGGATCAACGGCACGCTCCGCAGGCCGGCCAGGGTCTGCAGCAGCAGCCCGACGGTGCAGGCCCACGTGCCCAGCGAGCTGATCAGCAGCAGCGTGCGCCGGTCGATGACGTCGGCGATCGCCCCGCCGTACAGGCCGAAGACCACCAGCGGAACCAGCCCGACCAACCCCACCAGGCCGACCTGCAGGGACGAGTGCGACAGCTGGTAGACCTGCACCGGAACGGCCACCGCGGTCAGCATCGCCCCGATGAACGAGGTGCCCTGACCCATCACCTGACGCCGGAACGCCGCGATCCTCAGCGGCGCGGTGTCGATGGCGTGGTGCCGCAGCCAGCCGACCCCGGCCTCGGGCTCGGCCTCGACCACCGCTTCGGCCGGGCGCGGCGCGCCGCCGTCCTGAGTAGCGCTGTCGTCCTGGGTAGCGCTGTCGTCCTGGGTAGCTCGGTCGTCCTGGCTCACGCGTCGTACCGGGTCACGCGTCGTACCGGGTCACAGGCCGTACCCGGTCGCGCGTCGTGACCGGGTCACGGGCCGAGCCGCTCGATCAGCCACTGTCCGCCGGGACGTGCCGGGCCTGCGGGCGCCTCGCCCTCCACCAGCCGGTAACGCAGCCGGTCGTGCAACCGGAACTCCCTGCCCTGCCAGAACTCGGCCTCGGTCACGGTGATGCGGTAGCCGCCCCAGTGTGGCGGCGGGGCGATCTCGCCGTCGCCGAAGCGCTCGGTGACTTCGGCCAGCCGCCGCTCCAGCTCGGCCCGGCTCGGCAGCGGCTCCGACTGTGGCGAAGCCCAGGCCGCCAACTGCGCTCCGCGCGGCCGGGAGGCGAAGTACCGGGCGGTCTCGGCGGGGTCGACCTTGGCCACCGGCCCGCGCAGGCGCACCTGACGCTCCAGCGGCAGCCACGAGAACAGCGCGGCGGCCACCGGGTTCGCGGCGAGCTGGCGGCCCTTGGCGGAGTGGTAGTTGGTGTAGAAGACCACGCCGGCGGCGTCGAAGCCACGCGCCAGCACGGTCCGCAGGTCCGGCCGGCCGGCCTCGTCGACGGTCGCCACCTGCATGGCGTTGGGCTCGTCGATCCGGTCGTCGGTGATCGCCTGGGCGAACCAGGTCCGCAACTGCTCCAGCCAGGTCGGCGCCAGCAGGGCCTCGCTCAGCTCACCGGCGCGGTAGGAGCGACGGGTGCTGGCCAGCCCGGCCAACGGATCGGCGTCGGTCCCGGAGGCGGTCACCCGGCCATTCTTCCTCACCTGCCAACGGCCCGGCGAAGCCGCGTGACCCGGGGTCGGGGTCAATAGGTAACAATGGAGTCGTCGGGCGCCTCGCCATCGCGCCCACAACTCAGCGAGCCTTCCGCGCCGGCTCCGCCAGGCGGCCGGCGAACTGACCAAGCGATCGGAGTCAGTTGCATGTCAGACGATTTCAGCCCCGGCCTTGAGGGTGTCATCGCGTTCGAAACCCAGATCGCCGAACCCGACAAGGACGGCGGAGCGCTGCGGTACCGCGGCGTCGACATCGAAGATCTCGTGGGCCACGTCACGTTCGGCAATGTCTGGGCGTTGCTCGTGGACGGCAAGTTCGGACCCGGCCTGCCGCCGGCCGAGCCGTTCCCCATCCCGGTGCACACCGGTGACGTCCGGGTCGACGTCCAGGCGGCGCTGGCGATGCTCTCGCCCATCTGGGGCTACCGGCCGTTGCTGGACATCAGCGACGACGAGGCCCGCGAGCAGGCCGCCCGGGCCTCGGTGATGGCGCTGTCCTACGTGGCGCAGTCCGCCCGCGGCGTCGGCGCGCCAGCGGTTCCGCAGTCGCGCATCGACCAGTCCCGCACCATCGTCGAGCGGTTCATGACGCGCTGGCGCGGCGAGCCCGACCCCCGCCACGTCGACGCCGTGGACGCCTACTTCGTCTCGGCCGCCGAGCACGGCATGAACGCCTCGACCTTCACCGCCCGCGTGATCGCCTCGACCGGCGCCGACGTCGCCGCCGCCATCTCGGGCGCCATCGGCGCGATGTCGGGCCCGCTGCACGGCGGCGCGCCGGCCCGGGTGCTGCCGATGATCCAGGAGGTCGAGCGCACCGGCGACGCAGCCAAGGTGGTTCGCGACATCCTCGACCGCAAGGAACGGTTGATGGGCTTCGGTCACCGGGTGTACCGCGCCGAGGACCCGCGCGCCAGGGTGCTGCGACGCACCTGTCGCGAGCTCAACGCCCCTCGCTACGAGGCCGCGGTGGCGCTGGAGCAGGCCGCGCTGACCGAGCTCCGCGAGCGCCGGCCCGACCACCCCATCGAGACCAACGTCGAGTTCTGGGCGGCGGTGACGCTGGACTTCGCCGAGGTGCCGCCGCACATGATGCCGGCGCTGTTCAGCTGCGCCCGGACCGCCGGCTGGTGCGCGCACATCATGGAGCAGAAGAAGACCGGACGGCTGGTCCGGCCGTCTGCTCGCTACATCGGCCCCGATCCGCGCAGCCCGAAGGACGTCGAGGGCTGGGACAACATCGCCCATTCTTAAACCGCGCATTCCCGGCGGTTGCCACTTAGTGTGAAGCCGCACACCTGGGAGCCCAATTCGGCGTGCCTGACCACGTGGGGGGTCTTATAGTCCCCGTCATCATGGTCAGACAGGGTTCGGTCAGCTGGCAGAACTGGGCAGGCACCTATTCGGTGACGCCGGCCCGCATCCAGCACCCGTCCTCGCCGGAAGAGGTGGTGGAGGCGGTGAGCCGCGCCGCCCAGGAGAACCTGTCGGTGAAGGCCGTCGGGGCCGGGTACAGCTCCAACGACATCGCGGTCACTCGCGGCGTGATGCTCGACCTGTCCCGGCTGACCGGCATCCTCTCCGCCGACCAGCGGACCGGGCTGGTGACAGTCGCTGCCGGAACCACGCTGCACGAGCTCAATCACGCGCTGTGGGAGCTCGGCCTGTCGCTGAGTTGCCTGGGCAATCTCGACGCCGCCACCATCGCCGGCGCGATCGCCACCGGCACCCACGGCACCGGTCGGCGTTACGGCGGCTTGGGCAGCCAGGTGCGCGGCCTGCAGCTGGTCACCGCCGACGGGCAGCTGCTGAATTGCTCGGTCAAGCAGCATCCGGAGCTGTTCGCCGCCGCTCGGGTAAGCCTCGGCGCCCTGGGCATCATCACCGCGGTGACCCTGCAATGCGAGCCTGCCTTCGTCCTGCATTCGTTCGAGGCCCCGGCCGACTACGAGGACCTGCTCGAGGTGCTCGCCAGGCTGGAACTGCGAGACCACTTTGAGTTCCTGTGGTTTCCGCACACCCGCCGCGTGCTGACCAAGGTGCAGACCCGGCTGCCCCCGGACGCCCCGCTGCAACCGTTGAGCCCGGTGCGCGGCTGGTACGACGACAAGGTCCTCGGCAGCGTGTTCAGTGCGATGAACCGGCTGTCCACAGCCTGGCCGGGCGTGACCGGCAAGGTGAACCGGATGGCCACCCGGGCACTTCCTGAGCGCAGCTACACCGATCGGGCCTACCGGGTCGTCACAAGCTCACGCCGGGTGGTGTTCCGCCAGATGGAGTACGCGGTGCCACGGGCGTCGGTGGCGCATGTCCTGGACGAGATCGATGACTGGCTGCAGCGCTCGGGCGAGCAGATCGCCTTTCCGGTCGAGGTCCGGCTGACGGCCGCGGACAACATCCCGTTGTCACCGGCCTTCGGCCGCGAGACGTGCTGGGTCGCGGTTCACCAGTACCACCGGCGTTCGCATGATCAGTACTTCGCCGCTGTCGAGGCCATCGCCCGCGAGGCCGGCGGACGGCCGCACTGGGGCAAGCTGCATTACCGCACGGCCGAAGACCTGGCGCCGTCCTACCCGCTGTTCGAGGAGTTCCTGGCGGTGCGCGACACCTACGATCCCGAGCGCCGGTTCAGCAACGACTACCTTCGCCGGGTGCTCGGCAGCTGATCGGCGGCATTGGCCGCATGAGGCCAAGGGGCAGATCGCGGCCCGAAGCCAGACCTCGTCCTGATCGCCGAAGACGGCGGCTGCACCTTCTCCGGATGCGACAAGCCACCCAAGTGGCGCCGACGCCATCACATCACCGCCTGGGTTGACGGCGAAAAGACCGACCTGGACAACCCGCCAGTCATAAACAGGCCTGGTGTGACGATCCGGACCGGGCCGAGTCAGAAGTTTAATGAGCTGTGGCGAACAGGGTGGCGACTCGGCGAGTCCGAGGCAGCCTCATCTACGATGGCGGCATGATTACTCGCCTACCTCAGCTATCGCTTGACGCACTAAAGATCGAGGTGGCGACGTATACCGCGAAGCTATCCATGACCGCTATTCCCGCACTCTACGGTGTGACTGATGGAAAAGCGGTTGGAACGTATGTCGAGCATGCGTTTATCGCGCACTTAGCGTTGACTTACGAGTTCGACAAGGGCAACTCCGCCAAGGGAATTGACATCCCGAGCCTGGACATTGACCTGAAGGTCACGTCGATCAAGCAACCCCAAAGCTCTAGCCCTTTTCGGGACGCTACTCAAAAGGTCTATGGGCTAGGGTATGGGCTGCTCGTTTTCGTCTACGAGAAGGCTGACGACCCAGTGGGTCAAGCCGCGCAGCTTGACATACTCCATGCAATTTTGATAGATCGAGCATTGACTGCCGACTACACGCTGACGCGGGGCCTCAAGCAAATACTCGAGGCTGACGGAGGCGTGGACGACGTCGACGCATACCTGCAGGACAGGAATTTGCCACTCGACCCCGACTCGCGGCGCACGTTGGCCGAACGGATACTGCTGGAGCCTCCAGCACTGGGACAGCTCACCATCTCAAATGCACTTCAATGGCGGTTGCAATACGGCCATGCGATTCGCGCCGCGCTCACCGGCGGCATGGATGGGGTGGTAGATCTTCGTGCCCAACGATGAGTTCGGTGATTTCCAGACACCGATCAAGCTTGCTCGCATGTGTGTGGAATCAGTCGTTGACCGGGGCCCGTGGAAACGCGTGCTCGAGCCCACCTGTGGGACGGGCTCCTTTCTGGAGGTGGCCCACGAGCTGCTGTCAGACGCCGAGGCAATCGGCGTCGAACTCCAGGAAGAGCACGCCAGGGAGGCGGGCCGGAAGGCAACCGTCATCCACCGGGACATATTCGGGATCGATCTGGCGTCTGAGCTGCCGTGGGCTGAAGACGGTCCCCTGCTCGTCGTCGGCAACCCGCCCTGGGTCACGATCGCGAACCTCGCGGTCCTTGAGTCGGCCAACCTCCCTGTCAAGGAGAACCTCAAGCGACTCGTAGGCTTGGAGGCGTTGACCGGCGCGTCGAACTTCGACATCGCCGAGTACATCTGGATCAAACTCCTGCGGGAGCTTCAGTCCCAAGAACCCACGATCGCACTGCTTTGCAAGACACAGGTCGCAAGAAATGTCCTGGAGTTCTCAAGCCAGACTGGACTCCCATTGGAGTCTGCGACGATCAGAAGAATTGATGCCAAAAAGTGGTTCGGCGCCATGGTCGACGCATGCCTTTTCACGGTCACCCTGCGAGTCGGCGCTGCGAATTATGTGTGCGATGTGTATGACGCGCTAGACGCGCAGCTGCCAAGTTCGACTTTCGGAGTGGTGGGTGGCAAGTTCGTCTCGGACGTCGAGGCATACCGGCGGTATGGCGCCGTGGACGGAAAGAGTCCCTTAGAGTGGCGCCAGGGAATCAAGCATGACGCCACCGAGGTCATGGAGCTGGTCGATGACTCAGGCCCCAGACAGAAGTCGGGGCAGCCTGTGCATATCGAGTCGGACTATCTTTATCCGCTGTTGAAATGCACCGACGTCTTCCGGGACCGGCTCAAGCCCACGAAATACATGGTCGTCCCGATGCGCAGCCTCGCAGAGAATACGGCGGAGCTTGAGACCAAGGCGCCTAAGCTCTGGGCGTACTTGACCCGGTTCGGCGATAAGCTTGACAAGCGCCAGTCGTCGATCTACCGGTCACGATCACGCTTCTGCGTCTTTGGGATTGGACCGTATAGTTTCTCGCCATTCAAAGTCGCAGTCTCAGGACTTCACAAGCAAGCTGAATTCCGGCTCGTCTGCCCCACGGCAGATGGCCGCCCGGTGGTCTTTGATGACACGTGCTATTTCCTGTCTTTCGACTCGGCAGAGGAAGCAAGCCTTGTCGCTTCACTGCTTCGTTCAAAGCCTGCCCAGGCAACCATCGGCGCATTGGCTTTCTGGGATTCCAAGAGACCAATCACTAAGAGACTGCTGCAGCGCCTCGATCTGGCCGCGATAGCTGACCTGGCCGTAGACGAAGCCGTACTCGAAGACGCTTTGAGGCTGGCAGCGGCGCAAGGGATCAAGCTTGACCCCGAAGCGCTGTCGAGTGCGTACGCAGACCGGCGGCTCGCCTGGGCGAACCCGGTCCCGGCCTCCAAGGCCCGGCGAGGCGGGTCGCGGCCGAAGCCGGTCGACGGCATGACCGCGGCGGAGGGTGAGTTGTCACACTCGGCGGCTCAAGGCGGCCTCTTCTGAAGTCGCGAACTGCGCTTGGTCGCCGCTAGCCCACGCCGCGCGCTTCACGTGGATGGCGACCTAACTCGGACTGGGTGACGGGCTACCGCCGGCCGTGGTTCATCGGTCAAGAAGCGAGGTGTGCTGAGGCCCCCCGGTCGAGCTCGTCGGCTTGGTCCGCGGCCACGACGAGGTCGACGGCACGTCGCCGGACTCGTCGGCTCCGGTGAATTGACCGCACTCAGGCGGCCGGGTCGCGCGGGCAGTTCTGGTAGACCGCGAGCAGCCACTTGCGACCCCGCTTGACCAGGATCCAGGACGCCCTGATGGCCGCTTCGTCAGGCACCTCGGTCTCGCCGGCCGGCATCACGCCGCCCTGGGTGATCACCGCCACGGCGCCCGCGCGCAGCGGCTTGATCTCGATGGGCGAGCCGGTGACCGTGCTGCCCTTGTAGGCGCCGTCGAACTGCGCGGCCATGAAGTCCCGGATCTCGTCGTGGCCCTTCTTGTAGACGCCCGGCAGGATCAACGTGCCGTCTTCGGTGAAGAGCTCGGCGAAGGCATCGGCGTCATGCGCGGCCCAGGCCGCGACCATGCGCGCGGGGACCGCGGCGATGGCGGCCATGTCGGCGGCGGAAGGTCCAGCGGCGGAAGGGACCGAGGTGGTCGTGGTCATGGGCGTTCTCGCTTTCGGTTGAGCGATCGGTTCAGCGGACTCTTGAATGGACGAGTTGAGCGGACGGACCATCGCCACGACCGTCGCACCGGCGGGCGTCAGGGCGCACCTTCGGTGTTGCGGGACCGGCCCGGACCAGCCAGACCAGCCCGGACCAGCCAGACCAGACCGGACCAGACCAGACCGACCGGACCAGCTAGACCGACCGGCGCGCACCCGCACGTCAGGCACGCTGCTGGGATACTGGCCGGGTGAGCCAGCCGCCCCAGCCTTATCCGGTGATCCCCGCCGAGCTGCTCCCCTCCGATGGCCGGTTCGGCTCCGGGCCGTCCAAGGTCCCCGCCGACACCCTGCGCCGCTTCGGCGAGCGAGCCGGTCGGGTGCTGGGCACCTCCCACCGGCAGCCGCCGGTGAAGTCGCTGATCGGCCGCATCCGGTTCGGCCTGAGCACCCTGTTCCGGCTGCCGCCCGGCTACCAGGTGGTGCTGGGCAACGGCGGCTCGACCGCCTTCTGGGACGCGGCCGCCTTCTCCCTCGTCCGGCAGCGAAGCCAGCACGTCACCATCGGCGCGTTCTCGGCCAAGTTCGCCGACGTCACCCGCGGCGCGCCGTTCCTGGCCGAGCCGAGCATCCGCTCGGCCCAACCCGGCTCGGCGGCCTACCCGGAGTGCGAGGCGGGGATCGACACCTACGCCTGGCCGCAGAACGAGACCTCGACCGGGGTGATGCTCGACGTGCGTCGGGTCGCCGGCGCGGACCCGACGGCCCTGCACCTGGTGGACGCGACCTCGGCAGCGGCCGGCCTGCCGGTAGACCTGAGCCAGAGCGACGTCTACTACTTCGCCCCGCAGAAGGGCTTCGCCGGCGACGGCGGGTTGTGGATCGCCTTCTTCTCCCCCGCGGCGCTGGAACGGGCTGCTGAGCTGGCAGCGTCCGGGCGCTGGATCCCGCCGTCGCTGGACCTGGTGACCGCCATCGACAACAGCGCCAAGGACCAGACCTACAACACTCCCGCGATCGCCACCCTGTGGCTGCTGGCACACCAGATCGAGGACATGCTGGAGCGCGGCGGGCTGGCCTACACCACCGCCCGCAGCGCCTCCTCCGCCGCCCGGCTGTACTCCTGGGCCGCCGACTCCGCCTTCGCCAGCCCGTTCGTCGCCGACCCGGCGGTGCGCAGCTCGGTGGTGGGCGTCATCGACTTCGCCTCCGAGGTGCCGGCCGGCCGGCTGTCCAAGGCGCTGCGCGCCAACGGCATCGTCGACACCGAGCCCTACCGCGGCCTGGGGGGCAACCAGCTGCGAATCGGCATGTACCCGGCCGTGGACCCCGACGACATCTCGGCCCTGACGTCCTGCATCGACTGGCTGGCGCCCAGGCTCGGCTGAGTGCGGGCTGAGCTGGGCGCATCTTCGCCGCCGGCACGGCGTGGACAGTCACGTTCTCAGGCCGGTCGCCGTATCGTCGCGTGCATGCGATTGCTGCGTCTGGTCGGTCCCGATGAGGACGGCACGTCCCTGATCGTGGAAGCGGTCGAAACCGGCAGTCCTGAGGGTGAGCGCTTCACGCTGTCACTGGATGACCGGCTGCGCGCCCTGGCCACCGCCCAACCCGATCAGCAGACCGACACGCCGGAACCGACGCCGGCAGAAAGCAGCGGACCTGTGCCGACTCCCCGTGAGATCCAGGTGCGGGTGCGAGCCGGCGAGAGCGCCCAGGCAGTCGCCGACGAGGCCGGCATCCCGCTGGAGCGAGTGATGCGCTTCGCCTTCCCGGTCCTGCAGGAGCGGGTCCGGGTCACCGACGAGGCCCGCCGCGCGCGGGCCAGGCGCGGCGGCGACGGGCTGCTGGTGCCCTTCGGCGAGTTGCTCGACAGCCGGCTCGCGCGGCATGGCGTCGACCCCACGTCCGTGCGCTGGGACGCCTACCGGCGCGAGGACGGTGGCTGGACGGTCACCTCGGCGTTCAGCTCGCACGAGCGCGACGTGCTGGCGAAGTTCTCGTTCTCGCTGCTCAACCGCACGGTCTCGGCGCTGGACGACATCGCTGCCGACCTGCTCTCGGACCGGCCGGTGCAGGCGCTGCTGCCGCCGCCCCCCGCGCCCAAGCCGGTCGCCGACGAGTCCGGCGCCGAGTGGTCGCCGGACTGGGACTCCGCCCCACCCCGGCTGACCGCCGTGCCGAATCCCACCCGGGCCGACGCGCCGCGCCAGCAGGAGACCGGCGCGGCAGTCCGGCCGCCCTCGCGCCGGCAGAAGGCGCACACCCGTCCGGTTCCGGTCCAGGCCGAGGACGAGCTGTTCGACCAGGACGCCTTCGAGCAGCAGCCCTGGCACGAGCCGCCGCTGCCGTTTGAAGCCGGCGCCGCCTCGATGAGCACCCCGACCCGCCCCCGCGGCCAGCGCCCGGCCGCCGAGACACGCGAGAGCGCCAGCGCAGAGGCGCTCACTCGGGCGCAACCGGAGCTCACCGAGCCCGCGGCCGCCGATCAGAAGCTGACGGGGCTGGACCCGGCCGGACGGAAGGGCTCCGACGCGGACCCGGCAGATCTCGATCAGCCGAACTTCGTCTCAGCCGAAGCCCTGTTCGAGCCGGCCGACACCGGCCCAGCGGGCGCCGGCCCAGCCCGGCCTGCCCCGGCCAAGCCCGCTTCGGCGAAGTCCCGTCCGGCCGGCACCGCCACGGCGATTCCCGCGCCCGAGGCCCCCAGCGGCAGCGACGACCTGGTCAGCACCCGGACGGGTGGCGACTCGCAGAGCAAGCGCGGCCGGCGAGCGGGCGAGAAGCCGCGGATGCCGTCCTGGGACGACATCCTGCTCGGGGTCCGCAACAAGTCCGACTGAACGGCGCCGATTGAGCGGCCCCAGCTGAGCGGCGCCGGGCTCAGCAGCCCGCCGAGCGGCCCCGGCTGAGCGACTCGGCTCAGCAGCCCGCCGAGCGGCTGCGGACCAGCGTCCGGCGGCCGGCTGGAGGGCCTAAAACAATTGGCTCGTTGTCGGGGCGCCGTCGTAGGGTGAGTCACCGTGGCATACGGGGCGGACGAAGCATCAGCGACCGGCCTGGAGGCCGGCTCGCACGCTTCGATGCGCGGGCTGCTGCGACTGTGGCCCTGGCTTCGTCCCTACCGCGGTTACCTGATCTTCATGCTGGTGATCGCCAGCCTGGCGATGGTCGTCCAGTCGGTGCTCCCGATCATCACCGCCGCGCTGATCGACGGCCCGATCGCCCGCCAGGACCCGTCCGGCATGTACCCGCTGATCGGCCTGGCGCTGCTGTTCGGGGTGCTCGAGGCGCTGCTCTTCGGAGTCCGGCGCTGGGCGATGAACGTCTCGTCGCTGGCTATCGAGACCGATCTGCGGCGTGACCTGTACCAGCATCTGCAGCGGTTGCCGGTCAGCTTTCACGACCGGTGGCCCTCGGGCCAACTGCTGTCCCGGGTGACCAGCGACCTGAGCATGCTGCGCCGGTTCGTCGGCTTCATGGCCGTCTTCGTGGTCGCCAACCTGGTCGTGATCGTGGTCGTGCTGGCGATGATGATCAAGCTGCACCTGCTGCTGGGGCTGGCGATCTGCGTGGCGATGCTGCCGCTGGCCGTGGTCACGCGGCACTACGAGCGGCGCTACAACATCGAGGCCCGGCGGGCGCAGGACCTGACCGGCGACCTGGCCACCGGCGTCGAGGAGTCGGTGCTGGGAATCCGGGTGGTCAAGTCCTTCGGCCGTCGCGGCCAGCTGCTGCGCAACTTCACCGGCGACGCCAGCCGGTTGCGCGAGGCCGAGCTGGGAAAGAACCGGACGCTGGCCACGCTGTGGTCGCTCATCGGCGCCTACCCGCAGGTGGTGCTGGCCGGCGTCACCTGCTTCGGGGTGCTGGCGGTCGGGCACGGCTCCCTGAGCCAAGGCGACCTGGTCGCGTTCATCACCCTGCAGCTGCGGTTGAACTGGCCGCTGATGGCCATGGGCTGGCTGATCGCCGGCACCGAAGAGACGGTCGCGGCGACCGCGCGGCTGTTCGAGGTCCTCGACAGCGCCAGCGACATCACCGACCCGCCGGCGCCGGCGCACCTCAGCGGGCCGTGGAGCCGGCCGGCCCGGCTGCGGTTCGACAAGGTCTGCTTCCGCTTTCCCGGCGCTGCCAGCGACACCCTGCACGAGTTGGACCTCGACATCGCCCCTGGCGAGACGATGGCCTTGGTCGGTCCCACCGGCTCGGGCAAGACCGTGCTCACCTCGCTGGTCTCCCGGCTGCAGGACGTCACCGGCGGCGCGGTGCTCATCGACGGCGTGCCGGTCAGCCAGCTGCGGCTGGAGGAGCTGCGCCGCACGGTCAGCACCGCCTTCGAAGAGGCCACCCTGTTCTCGGCCAGCGTGCGCGAGAACCTCAGCCTCGGACGCCCCGAGGCCACTGACGACGAGATCGCCGAGGCGATCGAGATCGCCCAGGCCGGCTTCGTCCACGAGCTGCCCTACGGCCTTGAGACCCGGGTGGGCGAGCAGGGCCTGTCACTGTCGGGCGGCCAGCGGCAACGGCTGGCGCTGGCCCGGGCAGTGCTCGGCCGGCCCCGGGTGCTGGTGCTCGACGACCCGCTGTCGGCGTTGGACGTGCACACCGAGGCCCAGGTCGAGAAGGCGCTGCGCCGGGTGCTGGGCGCGACCACCGCGCTGCTGGTGGCCCACCGCGCCTCGACCGTGCTGCTCGCTGACCGGGTCGCGCTGCTCGACGGCGGCCGGATCATCGCCGTCGGCACCCACAGCGAGCTGATGGCCACCAACCCGGCCTACCGCGGCCTGCTCTCCCAGGACGGCGACCGCGAGCTGCGCGACGACCTGCCCCACGACCTGCCCGACGACGTTCAGCAGGTGCGGGTATGAGCGCCCAGCCGCCTGGCGAGCCGGGCGCGGAGCAACTGGCGCCGGTGCCGGTCACGCAGTGGCGCGGCCAGTACGACCGCAAGGAGCCCGAGGACGAGCAGGCCGTGATCGCCGAGGGCCGACCGCGTCTTGACCCGGAGGCCCGGCGGCTGCTGCTCGAGCTGATCCGGCCCTACCGGCGCCAGATCATCATCCTGCTGATCCTGGTGGTCGGTCAGGTCATCACCACGATGGCGGCGCCGTGGCTGATCGGGATGGCGATCGACCACGGCCTGCCCGACGCCCTGGACGGGAACTACCGCACCCTGACACAGCTGACGGTGGCGCTGGTGACGGCCGCGACCACCGCCGGCGTGCTGCAGTGGGTGTTCCTACGCCGCACCGCCGTGGTCGGTCAGGCGGTCCTGTTCGACCTGCGCCGCCGGGTCTTCGACCACACCCAGCGGTTGAGCGTCTCCTGGCACGAGCGGTTCACCTCGGGTCGGGTGATCAGCCGGCTCACCTCTGACATCGACACCTTGCGCGAGCTGCTGGACTCCAGCCTGGACGGCTTGCTGCTCGCGCTGCTCAACATCGTGGTGATCTCGGTGGTGATGCTCGTGCTCGATCCGTGGCTGGCCCTGATCGCCCTGACCGCGATGATCCCGCTGCTGCTGCTGTTCCGGTGGTTCTCCGCGCACTCGACGGTGGCCTTCCGCCGGACCCGCGAGAGCGTGGCGCTGCTGATCGTGCAGTTCGTCGAGACCTTCAACGGCATCCGCGCGGTGCAGGCGTTCCGGCGCGAGCCTCGCAACGACGCGATCTTCGAGGCCTTGAACGCCGACTACCGTGACGCCAACCGCAAGGTGTTCAACCTGCACGCGGTCTTCATCCCCGGCGTGACCCTGATCGGCAATGTCGCGACCGTGACGGTGCTTTTCGCCGGCGGTTACCGGGTCGCGCAAGGGGGCCTGGCGCTCGGCGTGCTGACGGCGTTCCTGCTGTACCTGCGAGAGTTCTACGGTCCGATGGAAGACGTCGCGATCTTCTACAACTCGCTGCAGTCAGCGACCGCCGCGATGGAGAAGCTGGCTCTGGTGCTGGCCGAGGAGCCGGCGGTGCCCGAGCCGGCGAACCCGACGCCGCTGCCGCATCCGACGGCCGGCGAGGTCTGCTTCGACTCGGTGGAGTTCAGCTACGACCCGAAGGCCGAGCATCCGCGCACCGTGCTGCACGAGCTCGACCTGCGCATCGACAGCGGCCAGACCGTGGCGCTGGTCGGCGCCACCGGCGCGGGCAAGACCACCATCGCCAAGCTGATCAGCCGGTTCTATGACCCCACCGAGGGCCAGGTGCGCCTGGACGGCGTCGCGCTGGACCAGCTGTCAGACCACGACCTGCACACCGCGGTCGTCATGATCACCCAGGACGGCTTTCTGTTCTCCGGATCGGTGGCCGACAACATCGCCTTCGGCCGGCCCTCGGCGTCGCGGGCCGAGATCGAGCAGGCGGCCCGGGCGGTCGGCGCCGATGAGTTCATCCAGCGACTGCCGGCCGGTTATGACACCGACGTCCGCAAGCGCGGCGGCCGGCTGTCGGCCGGCCAGCGGCAGCTGATCGCCTTCGCCCGGGCGTTCCTGGCCGACCCGGCGGTGCTGATCCTGGACGAGGCCACCTCCAGCCTCGACATCCCGACCGAGCGGGCGGTGCAGCGGGCGCTGCGCACCGTGCTGCGTGGGCGCACCGCCCTGATCATCGCCCACCGGCTCTCGACCGTGGCGATCGCGGACCGGGTGCTGGTGCTCGACGCCGGCCGGGTCGTCGAGGACGGCGCCCCGGCCGACCTGATCGCCACCGTGGACGGCCGGTACGCCGCGTTGCACACCGCCTGGCTCGACTCGCTGGTCTAGCACCGGCTTCAGTGGTCGCACAGAGTGGGCCACTAACTAGTGCTCACGCTGCTTCACCAGTCCAACGAACCTGTTCAAGCGTCTTGGCTATCTCGTCAATCAGCACCGCAGAAGCTCCTGACATCTTCCTTTTGAAGACCGCTGGCTCTTGGGCCGACCAATCCCGGAACTCGGCAGTTCGGAAAATAGGCCAACGCTCCTCCTCCTTGTCCCTCTTCATGTGCTCACGGTCATCAGATTTTGCGGTATTAGATGCTTCCACTGCGGCCAGAAAATCTGCCAATGCCGCGGTCGGCCCTTCGTAGGACTTATCAAGCCTTCGGTTCATCCGTAGGCTCCGCACGTACCGCCTAGTACCATATTCTGTTCTTATCGCCCTAAGGTGCGCGATCACATCATTTGCTGACCGTACAGGAGTATTCCGCCTTTCCCAGCGGCTGAGGTACAGTCTGTCCCGAATTCGTAGAGTTACAGCAACCATAAGGCCTACGAGAAACAAAACTGCGCCAAGTCCTACTGCGATAGTAAGCACCAAGCTGACGACGGGACTATCTTGGAAGCGTATTCCTACTATCAATAGGAGCGACACCGCGACTACGGCCAAAACTGTCCCCAATAGCCAGGAGGCAAGATTGCGAACACCGCGATTCATGAGGAAACGTACAAGGCTGGGCAGGGATAGAATTGCTCGGTAAAGCAAGACAATTTGCGGCACAACCCAGACCATTGACGAAACGGAGGCGATGCGCACACAGAGTAGAGCAGACAATGACCAGGTCACTAAAAATAAACCGACCGCACTTAAGGTTGCCTGCATTCTATGCGCCTCACTTACACTCAGCGGCACAAATATGAAGCGCAACGCGAAGGCAAAGTAAGCTACTAATATGCTGTCTATAGCAACAAATTTGGCACTTACGCTTTCATCGTTACCAATACGTCTTACGCCTGGAGCCAAGGAGCGGATACTTGCCATCACTGGGAACTTCATTTGATCAGCGGACCAGGCGAAAAACGTCGTAGCTCTCAGAACATATAGAGAGGCATGCGAAATCAATCCTATAAACAGGACGCCAGCGAAGCTAGAGACACTTGAAGCTAGAACAGCGCCAAACGCAAGTACCACGAGATGAATTGCGAAGTCCACAAATGGCACTGCGACCAGCAGTCGCTTGCTAGACAAGAAGTCCTTGGCACCGTCAACTCGTTTTAGCTGAGCATTGACAGCTAGGGAGTCCCGGCGTAAGCGGCCACCTACTGCATAAGTTAGGAGGCCTAGGCGAATCTCGCGCGCGAGGTCCGCGGGTAGCGGTTTGAGGCGACCAAGCTGACGGAACGCAGACTCCCGAAGCCACCCACTGCCGCTTTGTGAGGCGCGTCGCAACAAGAACAAAAGGGTTTTCTCCGGGGCGGCCCCCGCCGTATCGATCGCCCACTTCAAGTCGATGATAAGGCCGCGCGTGGCTGCGTCTTTAAGCAGTTGCCCACTCCGGTCCTTCACTTGATGCCTGGTAGGCGCAACACGGCCGTTCCAGCCTGCATCGAGCAGGCCTAAAACGTGCAGTGCGCCACGCGGCCAGATGAATGGGTGAGTGTTTTTAGCGTCAGAGAGTGCGGTATCAGGCGGTAACGCCGAAACTTGCCTTAGGAAGCGATCAGCCTCTGCGAGCAAAGCATCGGTCTTGTCAGCCGGCTGCATCTGCAATACGGTTACCGCAGTCTCACGCCATCTGCCGTCTAGCAGAAGATCCTGTTCGGACACCCGCTGAGGTTCCCGCAACACTAGACAAGTAGCGAAGTATTCCTGGAATCGTCGGTGGGAAAAGGTAAGCGTAGTGGGATCGAGTGGCGAAAACCGATCCTCGGTACGGGCTAGCCTAACAAATCGTAAGGCCCCCATTGCCATCATCAGACTGCTCTGAGTAACTATGAACCCCTGCTTTCTCAGGCCTGCCAGCAATTTAGGCTCAGTCGCACTGAGCCCCAAGCCAGGTTCCGCTGCCATGCAGAAGGCTACCTTCTCCGCGATATCGCGGATTTCAACAGCGTCCATTTGAAACCGTGCGAGAATCTCAGCGCCATCTTCTCCGAATGAGCGTACGACATGTGATTCAAAGACACTATGCGAGGTCTCAGGGAAGTGCCGTTCATTTTCAACATATTCGCACAACAGGCCCAACACTAGCGGATTATCGGAGAGAGCTCTAATACTGGTCGTTGCATTCGGTAATTCATTGAACAGAATCCTTTCCGCGACAACATCAAGAGCCGCCTTCTTAATGAAGGCAGTTCGCCGACGTTCCGACAAAGGTACGATCCAAAATTTCGGCCAGGCCAGCTCTTGCGGTCCCCTGTATTCGCGGGAGGCTAACATTCCTCGACAGGGGCTAACGCCATTCATGAACTGCTCTATTGCCTGAGCGTAACGTCGCACTGTGGCGTCAACCTCCACGGCGCTGAGAATTTCTGGTATCTCATCAAAGCTGTCGAAGAGAAAAAGCCACAGACCCTTCTCAAGTCCCTCGTCGAAGTGCTCCTTGAAGTACTTCACTTGCCGTTGGTCATCTAGGGCGGAAGACATAGTCTCGAGGATGAAATTTCGGATGTCAGTACCCGTGACATCGTCTTGACCTGGCCTGAATTGTTTAAGGCTGATATAAAGCGGAATAACCACATGATTCCGCCGTGTCTTCCGGGCTGCGTTCGTCAACCGACCTGCTACGTGCCTAAGCGCAACGCTCTTCCCCGAGCCCGGATCGCCTTGTAGTAGCAGTAGCCGATGTTTACTTGCCATCAATGCTGTTGTTAAATTTCCCTCGCGCCTTCGGCTGTCGTCCGAGCCAAACAAGCGAGCCAGCGGCCCGCGGCCCAAACGCGCACCTACGGCTTCAACTTCAGCCTCAAGTTCAGCGTAACGCTTGTCAGCCCAAGATTCGTCCGCGTTCATACGGGTCAATCGGCCGTCCAAGCTTTCCAGAAAACTTCGCCGTCTTGCGATAGCGCGACGACGGTCGGGGCCATACAGTCGGGCAAACTGCTCCAGCGCGAAGCGAACGACCGGTTTCAACCAGGACACTCCACTGAGGAGTGCTCCTACCGCCCCAGTGACGGCCAAGACAGCAACGGCTGCTGCGACCACACTGTTGTGTGTGAACGGTTCTAAGACCGACTCTGCCTCTGTTACAGCCATTGTTTCGCATCGCCTTACTTCCACCCATACATCCCGGCGATGTACACGATAGCCTTCCGGGCGGGAGTGGCGTCCTCCGTCGGGTTTAGCTACATCCTCCGAGCAGGCACCGATCAATACGGCTTGCAACGCACGTGGCAAAGCGGAGCCGATAAAGATTGGGACTAGGCGGCGACGTGCTGGCTGACTGCCCCCGTGACCGGCTCCAGGGCCAGCTCCAACACCTCGCGAACGTCGCTGACCGGATGCACGGTGAGCGCCTGGCGCACCTCCTCGGGCACCTCGTCCAGGTCAGGCTCATTGCGACTCGGGATGAGGACCGTGGTGATGCCGGCCCGGTGCGCGGCCAGCAGCTTCTGCTTCAGCCCGCCGATCGGGAGCACCCTTCCGGTCAGCGAGATCTCACCGGTCATCGCCACGTCCGAGCGCACCAGCCGGCCGGACAGCAGCGAGGCCAGCGCCGTGGTCAGAGTGATCCCGGCGCTCGGGCCGTCCTTGGGCACCGCGCCGGCCGGGAAGTGGATGTGCACTCCGCGATCGGCCAGTTCGGACACCGGCAGCTGCAGCGCCGCCCCATGCGAGCGCAGGTAGGACAGCGCGATCTGCGCCGACTCCTTCATCACCTCGCCCAGCTGACCGGTCAGCCGCAGCTCGGTCGGGCCGGTCCCGGCGTCGGCCAGCGATGCCTCCACGAACAGCACGTCACCACCCGCCCCGGTCACCGCCAGCCCGGTCGCCACGCCCGGCGCCGCCGTCCGCTCCGCTGTCTCGGGGGTGTGCCGGGGACGTCCGAGGTAGCCGCGCAGGTCATCGGCGCCCACCGTGATCGGCTCGTCCGAGCCGGCGGCGCCCGCCTCGGCCAACGCGGCCCGAGCGGTGATCTTGCGCAAAATCCGGGCGATCAGCCGCTCCAGCTCACGCACCCCCGCCTCGCGGCTGTACTCGGCGGCCAGCCGGCTCAGCGCCTGGTCCTCGACGCTCACCTCGTCCGGGCTGAGGCCGGCCCGTTCCAGTTGCCGGGGCAGCAGGTGGTCACGCGCGATGACAACCTTCTCGGCCTCGGTGTAACCGTCCAGGCGCACCAGCTCCATCCGGTCCAGCAGCGGCGCCGGAATCGAGTCGAGCACGTTGGCGGTCGCCAGGAACAGCACGTCGGACAGGTCCAGCTCGACCTCGAGGTAGTGGTCGCGGAAGGTGTGGTTCTGCGCCGGGTCCAGCACCTCGAGCAGCGCGGCGGTGGGATCACCGCGGTAGTCCGAGCCGAGCTTGTCGATCTCGTCCAGCAGCACCACCGGGTTCATCGAGCCTGCCTCGGAGATCGCCCGCACGATCCGTCCCGGCAGGGCGCCGACGTAGGTGCGCCGGTGGCCGCGGATCTCGGCCTCGTCGCGCACCCCGCCCAGGGCGACCCGGACGAAGTCGCGGCCCATCGCGCGGGCGACCGACTCGCCCAGCGAGGTCTTGCCCACGCCCGGCGGGCCGACCAGTGCCAGCACCGCGCCGCTGCGCCGGCCGCCGATGACGCCCAGCCCGCGGTCAGCGCGGCGGCGGCGCACCGCCAGGTACTCGATGATCCGCTCCTTGACGTCGTCCAGGCCGGTGTGGTCGGCGTCCAGCACCGCTCGCGCCTGGCTGATCTGATAGGAGTCCTCGGTCCGGGTGTTCCACGGGATCTGCAGGACGGTGTCCAGCCAGGTGCGGATCCAGCCGACCTCCGGTGACTGGTCAGAGGTGCGCTCCAGCTTGTCCACCTCGGCCAGAGCAGCCTCGCGCACCTTGTCCGGCAGCTCGGCTGCCTCGACCCGGGCCCGGTAGTCCTGCTCCTCCGAGGCCGGCGTGCCGTTCAGCTCGGACAGCTCCTTGCGCACGGCCGCCAGCTGCTGGCGCAGCAGGAACTCACGCTGCTGCTTGTCCATGCCTTCGGCGACGTCCTTGCGAATCGTCTCGGCGACGTCGAGCTCGGCCAGGTGCTCCCGGCTCCAGGTGATCAGGCGGTCCAGCCGCTCGGCGACGCTTGCCGTCTCGAGCAGCCAGATCTTGCGCTCGTTGCTCAGGTAACCGGCGTAGCCGGCCAGGTCGGCCAGCGCCGACGGGTCGGCCATCGACTGGACGGTGTCGATGAACTGGAACGCGCCACGCTGCTGCAGAATGGTGGTCGCCAGCGCCCGGTACTCCTTGGCCAGCTCCCGCACCCGGCCGGCCGGCTCGGTGACCTCGTCCACGGTGGCCGTCTGCACCCACAGGGCCGCGCCCGGGCCGGTGGCGCCGGCGCCGATCCGCGCCCGGGACGCGCCGCGGACCACGGCCGCCTGCTCGCCGCCGGGCAGCCTGCCGATCTGCTCGATGACCGCGACGGCGCCGACGCTGGCGTACTTGCCGTCCAGCCTGGGCGCCAGCAGCACCCGGGCTGGCTCGTCCGAGCCTGGCGTCAGTGACGCCTGAGCGGCCTCGACCGCGGCGCGCACCTCGGCTGCCGAGAGCTGGAGCGGAACGACCATGCCCGGCAGCACGACCACGTCGTCCAGCGGGAGCATCGGCAGAGCAAGGGTTTCAGTCATGTGTTCCATCCCCACTAGAAAGTTGAGTCACTCTCACTCAACTACCGGTCAAGGGGGTTTGTTTCTCTGCGGCGTTCGCTGACAGAGATCACCCGCTGACCACTGGATGGGCGCTGCGGCGCAGCGCGCCGGATGCGCATCCCAAGTGGTATGCATCGCGGGTAAGCTGGTGCGGTGACCACCCAGATCGCGATCCGGCTGCACGAGCAAGAACTCGCCGCGCTGGACCGCGAAGTGGCCGAAGGCCGCGCTGCCAGCCGCGCCGACGCGGTTCGACGCGGCATCGCCTTCCTCGAACGCGCTCAGCGGTACCGCGGCGAGGAGGAGAACCTGCTCCGGCTGGCCCGCCAGGCCGATGTGGTTTATCCGGATCTGGAGGTGCTGCTGGACCTGCCGCACCCCACGCTCGACTGAATGCGCGCCATCGCCCTGGTGACCCTGGACAAGCCACGACCCGCGCTCATCCTGACCCGAGCATCGGCACTGCACCTGCTCACCTGGGTGAGCGTCGCGCCGATCACCAGCACGATTCGCGGCCTCACCAGCGAGGTGCCGGTCGGTGCCCGCAACGGCCTCGACCACGACAGCGTGGTGAGCTGCGACAACATCACCACTGTTCGCCGGGAGGCAGTCGGAGCCACCATCGGCCTGCTCTTCGACGACCAGGAGCCAGCTCTGGCCAGGGCGATCAGCGACGCCTTCCAGCTCTACCTCGGCTGAGCCGAGCGCGTCGGCCGACGCGGCGAACCGGCCGGTCGAAGACTCGACCGGCCGGCCCAGCTCACGCCTACGGCTTGACCACCAGCGCGCTCCCGCCACCGAGCCGGACCGGCTCGGCCGCGGCCTGGAAGCGGTTGCCCGGCAGGAACTCGATGCCGGTGGCGTTGCCGATGTAGTTGTCGCGCGGCAGCACCGGCCCGGTCTGCTGCCGGAACTGCTCGCCGTACTGCGCGGTCAGCGCGGCCGCCTCCGGGGTGTTCAAGAAGGCCGGCTCGGCGTCGGTCAGCGCGCCGTTGCGCTGGCTGGCCCGCGGCGCGGCGATCGCGGCCGGCAGGCTCATCCCGAAGTCGATCCGGTTGATCAGGATCTGCAGCACCGTGGTGATGATGGTCGCGCCGCCCGGCGAGCCGACGGTGAAGTACGGCGCGCCGTCCTTGAGCACGATGGTCGGGTTCATGCTCGAGCGCGGCCGCTTGCCCGGCGCGGGCAGGTTCGGGTCATACACACCGGGCGCCGACGGGGCGAAGTCGAAGTCGGTCATCTCGTTGTTCAGCAGGAAGCCGCGGCCCGGCACGGTGATGCCGCTGCCGGCCAGCTGCTCGATGGTGTTGGTGTAGCTGACGACGTTGCCCCACTTGTCGGCGGTCACCAGGTGGTTGGTCTGGGTGCCCTCGTGCACCGGGTGCTGCGCGGCGGTCGGAGCCGAGCAGCCGGTGTAGGGCGGGAACGGCTTGCCCGGCGCGACCGGCGAGGTCAGCGCGGTCTCGCCCACCAGGCAGCTGCGGGTGGCGGCGAACGCCGGGTCCAGCAGGCCGGCCTGCGGAACGGGCTCGTAGTCGGCGTCGCCGATGTAGGCGTTGCGGTCGGCGAAGGCCAGCCGGGACGCCTCCAGGTAGTGGAACAGCGCCCGCGCGCGCGGCTCGGCCGACAGGTCCCAGCGGCTGAGGATGTTCAGCGCCTCGCCGGTGGTCAGGCCGCCGCTGGACGGCGGCGCCATGCCGTAGACGTCCAGGCCCCGGTAGGTCACGTGGGTCGGCGTGCGCAGCTTGGCCACGTAGTTCTCGATGTCCCGCTCGGTCATGATGCCCGGGCGGACGGTGACGGGCGTGCCGGGGTGGACCGGCGGACGCTGCACCGTGCGGGCGATCTCCTCAGCCAGCTTGCCCTCGTAGAAGTAGTCCGGGCCGTGGCTGGCCAGCCGCTGGTAGGTGCGGGCCAGGTCCGGGTTGCGGAACCTGGAGCCGACCGGCAGCGGCTGGCCCTCGGGGGTGAGGAACAGCTTGCGGCTGCTGGTGAAAGCCTGCAGAGCGGTCAGCGCCTTCTGCTCCTGCTGGTTGAAGTCCGCGGTGACCGGGAAGCCGCGCTTGGCGATCTCGATGGCGGGCTTGAGGTTGGCGCGCAGGCTCTTGTTGCCGTAGTCCTCGACCGCCTTGGCCCAGGTGGCGACCATGCCCGGCACGCCGACCGACAGCCCCGAGATGCGGGCGTCTTGGAAGGGGTACGGCTTGCCGGTGCTCGGGTCGATGAACAGGTTCGGGGTGCAGGCCGCCGGGCAGGTCTCGCGGCCGTCGATGGTGATGACCTGCTTGGTCTTGGCCAGGTAGATCATCATAAATCCGCCGCCGCCAGGGCCGGCCACGAACGGCTGGGTCACCCCGAGCGTGCTGGCCACCGCGACCGCGGCGTCGACGGCGTTGCCGCCGGACTTCAGGATCTCGATTCCGGCCCTGCTGGCGTTGAACTCGGCCGAGGCGACCGCCCCGCCGCTGCCGGTGGCCACCGGCATCTTGGCGTAGCTGGGCTTGGACGATTTGGCGATCGCCGAAGAGCCGGTGGAGACCAGTGCCGTGGCGGTCAAGGCGGAGACCGCCACGGATGCGGTGAGCAGACGAGAATTCACTTCAGGACCCCCAGAGAGAGCAATAGGCCCCACTACCCGTACTCGGCTGCTTGCCGGGTGTCAACACCCGGCGATCTCACCTCAGCCGAGGCCTTCAGGGCGGGGCGGCGCCGATCCGGCAGTCGAGGACAGCGGCTCAGCCGGTCAGGTGGGCCAGCGCGACCGCGCCGGCCGTCGCGACGTTGAGAGAGTCGACCCCGTCGGCCATCGGAATCCGCACCCACTCGTCGGCGTCGGCCAGCGCGGCCTCCGACAACCCCGGGCCCTCGGCGCCCAACAGCAGCGCCCAGCGGTCCGGGCGCTCCAGCCTGGCCAGCGAGGCGGCCGCCGGGCGCGGCGTCATCGCCAGCAGCCGCACCCCGGCGGCTCGCAACAGCCGCAGCGAGGCCGGCCACGGCTCGTCGAGCACCGCGAAGCCGACCCCGAAGACGTGTCCCATCGAGACCCGGACGCTGCGCCGGTACAGCGGGTCGGCGCAGCGCGGGTCCAGCAGCACCGCGTCCACGCCGAAGGCGGCGCAGTTGCGAAAGACCGACCCGAGGTTCTCGTAGTCGTTGATCGACTCCAGCACCACGAACCGGTTGCCGGCGGCGATCAGCGACTCGGCGGCCACGGGCGGGGGCCGGTCGGCCGCGGCCAGCACGCCCCGGGTCACCCGGAAGCCGACCACGTCCGACAGCGTCCACTTGTCGAGCTCGTAGACGGCGACGTCGAGGCCGGCCAGCACCGGCGCCAGCGCCTCCAGCTTGGCCGGCACGCCGACCACGGCGCGGATCCGGTAGTCCGAGCGAGCCAGCCGCTGCACCACGTTGACGCCTTCGGCGATCACCACGCCGCGGCGTTGCGGCGAGGAGTCGGCCTGCATCAGATCGCGAAAGTCCGCCACCCGGGGGTCGGCGGCGTCGGTGATCAGCACGTGGCGCCCGCTGGAGCCGTTCACCCGAGGAACGGATGCGGCGCCAGCAGCCGATCCATCACCTGACTCGAGCCGACGTGGCGGTGCCGGGACAGGTAGCCGGCCACCACGAGCGTGGCGACCAGGCAGATCAGGCCGCCGCCGAGCATTCCCCAGCGCGGGCCGAACAGCTCCGCGACCCAGCCGACGATCGGCGCGCCGATCGGGGTTCCTCCCATGAAACACAGGATGTAGAGGCCCATCACCCGGCCGCGCATGGTCGGCTCCACCCCCAGCTGCACCGTGGCGTTGGCCGATTGGGCAAGGGTGATCATGGCAAAACCGGCCGGGACCAGCGCGAGGGCCAACAGCTCGAAGCTCGGCATCACCGCCGCCAGCACCTCGGTCAGGCTGAAGGCCAGCGCGGCGCCGACCAGGAACAGCCGGGTCGGCCGGTGTCGGCGGGTGGTCGAGGCCAGCGCCCCGAGCGTGGCCCCGACTGCCAGCATCGTCGACAGCAGCCCGAATGAGTCGGCGCCGCGATGAAAGACCTGCTTGGCGAACAGGGCGATGCTGATCTGGAAGTTCATGCCGAAGGTGCCGACTATGAACATCAGCAGCATCGGCAGGACCAGGTCTGATCGGGTGCGCACGTAGCGGATCGCCGCTCGGTACTGCCCAGGCTGTCGCCGCACCGGGTCGCTGGGGATCAACTCCGCCGCGCGCATCAACACCAACCCGCCCAGCACCGCGACGCTGGACACCGCGTTGCCCAAAAACGCCCAGCCGGTGCCGAAGGCGGTGATCACCAGCCCGGCGACCGCCGGGCCGATGATCCTGGCCAGATTGAAGTTCATGGAGTTCAGCGCCACCGCGTTCGGCAGGTCGGCAGGGCCGACCATCTCCACCACGAAAGACTGCCGGATCGGGGTGTCGAGCGCTGAGAACACCCCGAGCAACGCGGCCAGCGCGAAGACCTGCCAGAGTGTGACCACGCCGCTGACATCGAGCAGCCCCAGCGCCAGCGCGGTGAGCCCCATGCCGGTTTGGGTCGCCAGCATCAGCTTGCGCTTGTCGCCCCGATCTGCCAGCGCTCCCCCGTAGAGCGAGAGCAACAGGGCGGGGGCGAACTGCAGGGCGGTGACGATCCCCAACGCGGCGCCCGAATCGGTCAATTCCAGCACCAGCCAGTCCTGCGCCACCCGCTGCGCCCAGGTGCCGGTGAGCGAGATCAGCTGGCCGGAGAAGTACAGCCGGTAGTTGCGGACCGCCAGCGAGCGGAGCGGGCTCGGCCAGCGGCCTCGGCTCACCGGGGCGGGCTCGGCCACACCCGCCGGAGTTGGAGCGGCCGGCGACGGGCTCACCGGCGCCAGGCCCACCTCGGCGCCCGGCTCGTCGGCGTCGGCGCCTGGAATTCGCGCCGCGCTCACTCCGAGCCGATCCTGTCCAGGACTTCGACCGCCTCACCTAGCTTGCGCAGGTCCTCGGCCGAGAACTCGACCAGGCGCTTGGCCAGCCACTCGTCCCGGGCGCGGGTCTCCTCGGCCAGTAGTTCCAGGCCCGCCGGGGTGATCGCGATGATCGACTGCCGGCGGTCCTCGGGGTGGCTGGACCGCTCGATCCAACCGGACTGCTCCAGCGCGGCCAGGATCTTGGTCATCGACGGCGGTTGCACGCGCTCCACCATCGCGATCTCACCGGCGCTCAGCGGACCGCATTTGCCGACGGTGTCCAGCGCCGAGAGTTGCGACAGCGTCGCGGCCATGTCGACCCGCTGCGAACGCAGCCGGCGGGCGGCGCGCAACAGCGAGAGCCGCAGCGCGGAGGCCAGTTCAGCGTGATCCGGCGGCATGTGACTCATCTTTTTTAGCCTAGCTAACGAAGAACTCCGGGGCCACCGCGCCTGCTCGCTCAGCAGATCGACGCTTAGCTGGTCGACGCTCAGCTGATCCCGAACAGCGTCTTGAGCGGCTCGAGCGCGAAGTAGATCGCGAAGAAGACCGCCACTCCCCACATCAACGGGTGCACCACCCGGGCCTTGCCGACGGCTGCCTGCAACACCACGTAGCTGACGAAACCGACGCCCACCCCGTTGACGATCGAGTAGGTGAACGGCATCAGCACGATGGTGAGAAAGGCCGGCACCGCCAGCTCGATGCTGTGGAAGTCGATGTTGCGCACCTGGCGCATCATCAGCACGCCGACCACCACCAGCGCCGGCGCGGCCGCCTCGGACGGCACGAACTGCGCCAGCGGCGAGAGGAACACCGTTATTCCGAAGAGCAGTCCGGTGACCACCGAGGCAAGGCCGGTCCGGGCGCCGTCGCCGATGCCGGCGGCCGACTCGATGTAGGTGGTGGCCGAGGACGCCCCAGCGGCGCCACCGGCGACCGCGGCGAGGCCGTCCACCAGCAGCACCGGCTGAAGGTTGGGCAACTGGCCGTCCTCGTCGAGCAGCTCGGCCTCCTGCGCCAGCCCGATGGTGGTGCCCATCACGTCGAAGAAGTCGCTCAGCACCAGGGCGAACACGATCACGACGGCTGCGACGATCCCGACCGCGGAGAACCCGGCGCCGAGCGAGAACTGCCCGAGCAGGCCCAGGTCCGGCGGGCCGAAGTCCTTGCCCTCGAAGGACGGCACGTTCAGCGCCCAGCCCTTGGGGTTGACCACCTTGCCGGTGGCGTCGGTCTGCGAGCCGATGTCGCCGACCGCCTCGACGATCACGGCCAGCACGGTGCAGACCACGATGCCGATCAGGATCGCGCCGCGGACGTTGCGGGCCATCAGCACGGCGGTCACCAGCACGCCGATCACGAAGACCAGCGTCGGCCAGCCGTTGAGGTGCCCGCCGATGCCGATCTCGACCGGGGTGCCCGCCCCGCGCCGGACGAAACCGGCGTCGACCAGCCCGATCAGCGCGATGAACAGCCCGATCCCGACGGCGATGGCGCTCTTGAGCTGAGGCGGGATGGCCCGGAAGACCGCGACCCGGAAGCCGGTCAGCACCAGCACCGTGATCACCAGGCCCTCGATCACCACCATGCCCATCGCGGCCGGCCACGACATCTGGGTCGCCACCTGGAAGGCGACGAAGGCGTTGAGCCCGAGGCCGGTGGCCAGCGCGAAGGGGTAGCGCCCGATCAACCCCATCGCGATCGTCAGCACGCAGGCGACCAGCGCGGTCACCGCGGCCACCGCGGCCAGGGCCGGCGCCTGGCCGCCGCCGAGGTAGTTGCCGTCGACGTCCTTGACCGTGCCGATGATCAGCGGGTTCAGCACCACGATGTAGACCATCGTCACGAAGGTCACCAGGCCGCCGCGGACCTCGCGGGAGACCGTCGAGCCCCGCTCGGTGATGGAGAAATAGCGGTCCAGGCCGGTGCGCGGCCGGGTGCTGCTCGATGCGGTCTCAGTCGACATGCTGCTCCAGGTGTCAGGCTCGGTCGCGGCGAATGCTCGGCGGTCCGCGACGGGGGTCGGTGGCGTAGCCTGCCCAATTGTGAGCAGGACTGGCAAGCCCGGACCCCCGACTGCCCCTGCGTCCACCCCCGACGGCCCGAATGACGTCCAGATGCTGAGCGTCAACGCCCGCCGGGTGGTGCTGGCCGGCACCGCCGCGTTCGGCCTGGCCTTTGTCGTCCTGCTGCCGTTCTGGTCCTGGCTGGGCGAGCACGACCACCGGGTCTGGCTGTGGACGGCGCTGGCGGGAACGGTGCTCGGCCTGCTGGCCTTGCCGCTGGTCCGCAAGCACACCGGTGAAGGCCGGCTTGGCTGAACTGGTCCGACACCGGCTCCGGCTGCGGGCCAGGCCCGGGGACCTGCTCAGGACACTGGCCCGCGCCGGTGAGCTGGACACCAGCGTGCTGGTCTGCCTGGCCGGACGCTGGGCCGGGCAGGCGCCACTGATCTGCTGGAACCCCGTCCGGACGGTCACCGACCCCCGACTGCTCGGCAAGGTCGGAGAGTTCGGCGGGGTCGGCGGGTTCGGCGAGGTCGGCGGCCGGGGGGCCGACGAGCTGACCGGCGCCGCGCCGGACGCGGTCGGAGGCGGCTGGTTCGGCTGGTGGAGCTACGACGGCCCATCCTGGTTCGGTCTCTTCGAGCAGGTGCTGCGCCGCGACTCCGACGGTGACTGGTGGCTGGAGTCGATCGCCGACGGCCCTGCCCGAGGCCTGGACGAGCAGGCCGCCGTTATCGAGCGGATCGGCGACACCGCGACGCCGCCGGTTCTGCAGCCACCGGTGATCAGCGGCCTCACCAGCACCCCGCGCCAACGGCACCTGGCCGCGGTGGAGCAGGCGATCGCCGCGATCCGGGCCGGGCAGCTC
Organism: Jatrophihabitans sp.; assembly: GCA_036399055.1. NCBI lineage: Bacteria > Bacillati > Actinomycetota > Actinomycetes > Jatrophihabitantales > Jatrophihabitantaceae > Jatrophihabitans > Jatrophihabitans sp. The sequence goes on along the minus strand of DASWNX010000044.1, from coordinate 24,318 downwards.
TACCAGGCCAACGTCTGCGCCCGCTTCGAGGGACGGCTGACCGGTTCGCCGGTCGAGCTGTTCGCGACCGGCCTGGACCGGTTGGCGCCGGACTACGCCGCGTTTGTGCAGACACCGGCCCGCACCGTGGTGAGCTTCTCACCGGAGCTGTTCCTGCGCCGGGAGGGCGATCAGGTGCGCACCGCGCCCATCAAGGGCACCCGGCGCCGGCTCGGAACGGCTGCTGACGCCGATCAGCTGATGGCACGAGATCTGGCGCACTCGGCCAAGGACCGTGCCGAGAACGTCATGATCGTGGACCTGATGCGCAACGACCTGTCCAGGGTGTGCCTGCCCGGCAGCGTCGACACCCCGACGTTGCTCAGCGTGCGGCCCGGGCCAGGCGTCTGGCATCTGGTCTCGGAGGTGACCGGCCGGCTGAGCCCCGACGCCACCGACTCCGACCTGCTGAGCGCCTGCTTTCCGCCCGGTTCGGTCACCGGAGCGCCGAAGATCCGCGCGCAGCAGCTGATCGAGGACCTCGAAGGCGCCGGGCGCGGGGTGTTCACCGGCGCGATCGGCTACCTGAGCCCGCTTCCGGCCCAGCCCGCTGCCGGCCGGCCGGGCCGGGCCGAGTTCAACGTCGCCATCAGGACGTTCGAGATCTCCGGCGACCGGATAGAGCTAGGCGTCGGCGGCGGGATCACCGCTGACTCGGCGCCGATGCAGGAATGGCAGGAGTGCCTGGTCAAGGCGGCGCCGCTGCTGGCTCTCGGCGGCGCGACGGTGGACGGCGACCGGCCGCTGCCGGCGCCGGCGGTGGTGCGAGCCGAGGACGGGGTCATCGAGACCATGCTCGCGGTGGACGGCCGGATCGTGGCGCTGGCCGATCACCTGGCCCGGCTGCAGTCGTCCTGCCTGGAGCTCTACCGCATCAGGCTGCCCGCCGAGCTGCCCCGGCAGCTGCACCAGGCGGTGGCCGGCGGCGCAGGCCGGCGGCGGGTGCGGCTGCGCTTCGGGCCGGGGCTGCGCCACCCCGAGATCGACGTGGCGCCGGCCCCGGAGGCAGGCGCCGGCGTGGCGCTGCACTGCCACGCCGGGCGCAGCGGCAACTGGCGGCACAAGTGGGCCGACCGCGAATGGCTCACCGGGCTGGAACGAGCCGGCAGCTGGCCGCTGTTCACCGAGCCGGGCCCGGACGGGGCCGAGCTGGCGCTGGAGACCAGCCGCAGCAACCTGGCGGTGATCTGCCGGGACGGCGTGCTGCGGACGCCGGTGCTAGCGGAGAACGTCCTGCCCGGGATCACCCGGCGACGGCTGTTGGACGCCGCCCTGGACCGCGGCTGGCCGGTCCTGCTCGGGCCGGTCCTGCTCAGCGAGGTCCGCGACGCCCGGCTGGTGCTCAGCCTGTCCAGCATCCGCGGCGCCGCCGTCGTCGAATCCCTCGACGGGAACCGCCTCGACGTCGACACAGCCCTGCTCGCCGAGCTCAGCGGCTGGCTCGGCTGACAAGCCGCCCCGCCCACGCTTGGTCAGGCGCGCGCTAGCTGGAATGCGTGCGGGAGTCCAACTGCGCCAGCAATCGAGGCGTCGCGCGGCTGGCCCACGCCTGCGTCAGGTACTCCTCGACCAGCTCGTGACCGGCGACGTCGAGATCGAATGCGACGCCGAGGACCTTGGCTCCCCAGCGAACCGGCTCGCAACAGTCAGGATGTCGCTGAACCGCTGACTGTATCGATTCTTCATCGACGAACACCCGCAGCGACTGCGGTGTCGGCAGCGTGGCGAAGATCTTCTTGCCCACCCTGAACGACGGAATACCGTGATGATCCTGCTCGACAGCCCCCGGCAGGCTGAGCGCGCAACGCCGTGCTCGGTCCTCCGGCGTGCCAGCGCTCGCTGCTCGCACCGGCCGTTGTGCCTGGAAGTCAGAGGGGCCGGACAGTGGTGGCTTCCCCATCGGCTTCCCGGCTGGCCACTGGCTGAGCCTCTGCCTCGGTGTCTGCCTCGGTGTCTGCCTCGGTGTCTGCCTCGGCCTCTGCCTCGGCCGGCTCGGTGTCTGCCTCTGCCGTGGCCGGCTCGGGGTCTACCTCTGCCTCGGCCGGCTCGGCGTCTGCCTCTGCCGTGGCCGGCTCGGCGTCGGAGTCCTCGACGTCCCCGGTGTCACGGGGCAGCAGGTCGATCAGCTCGTCCTCGAAGACCTCGCCCGACTCGTCGGCCACCGGCTCCAGCACCACTTCTGAGTGCGCCCCGCAGCCGTACTCGACCGACACCACGTGCCCGTCGGCCTCGACGACCTCGTTGCCGCACACCCCGAAGCCGGCCTGCAGCGAACCGGCCAGCGGCAGGAAGAAGCCGCAGGTGCCGCAGTTGGCGGGCGCCTGCTTGGCCATCGGGCTGTCCGGTCCGTGCGAGCTGGCGAACCAGCGCTCGGCGGCCTCCAGGCGGCCCAGCCGGGACAGCACCCGGACCCGGCCCAGGCCCAGCTCGAAGGCCACCTGCTCGACCTGAGGGTCGTCAGAGAGCAGGTAGGCCGGCGCCAGCCGGGGGTCATCAGGAGCGGTCGGCAGCAGGTCGCCGGGGCTGAGGTCACCCGGTTGCACCCGCTGGCTCCACGGCACCCACTCCGGCGCGCGCAGCGAGTGCTCACCCGGCAGCAGCACCACCTCGGCGACCGTCGGGTCCGCGTTCGGCGCCCGCACCACGGTGACGGCCCAGAACCAGCCGACGTAGCCGGGCAGCGAGGCGGCGAAGGCGTGGGTGACGGCCAGCTCGCCTTCGGGCTGCACACCGAGGTGCTCACCGACATCGGCGCCGGCCATGTCGACGGCGGCAGCCCTCGCCAGTTCCACCGCCGCGGCGGTGGCGGCGTCGACGGTCTGAGGTTGAGTCGACGAGCTCGGAGCGGTCACCACTGCATTGTCGCACCACCGCGGCCCGGTGAGCGCATTGCCGGGGCACCGACCGGCGCGGTGGGGCAGGATGGGACCGTGACGGTCGGAGACGGTTCACCCTGGGCCGGGCAGCCGGGCGCGGACGGCTATTCCGCCCCGACCTACTCCGACGCCGTCTCCCAGTCCACTTCGTCGCATGAGTCGGGCTCGCCCCGTGAGGGCGATCAGGCCGTCTCCGGCGGCGCGACGCCCGCTGGCAACGCCCCGGGCGGGCCTCGGGTGTCTGGCCCCCGGGTGCCCGGACGGCCCCGAGTCTCGGGCCGGTCCAGGGTGTCCAGCCGGCTCGGGGCAGAGGCAGGCCGCACCACGCCACGGGCGTCGGTCCGGCCGGTGAGCACCGGCAATGTGACGGTCACCCGGGCGGTGCTCTCGCGCAGCAGCTACCTCTCCCGGCTGCTCGCCCACAAAGTGCGCTCGGCCAGCGAAGCCGACGGCGCCCGCGAATCGGGCCTGACCGCGCTCATCTGGAACCAGGTGATGTCCTACGCCTCCGACGCGATGGTGACCGTCGCGCTGGCCGGCACGGTCTTCTTCTCCGCGCCGTCGGAGGCCCAGCGCGGCAACGTGCTGCTCTACCTGCTGATGACGATGGCCCCGTTCGCGATCGTGGCGCCGGTGATCGGCCCCGCTCTGGACCGAGTGCAGCACGGCCGGCGCCTGGTGATGGCCGGCACCGCGCTGGGCCGGGCGGTGCTGGCGATCGTGATGGCGATGCACTTCACCGACCTGCTGCTGCTGTTTCCGGCCGCGCTGGGCTCGCTGGTGCTGTCCAAGGCCTACGCGGTGATCAGATCCTCAGCCGCGCCCCGGCTGGTGCCTGCCAACCTGACACTGGTCGAGGCCAACGCCCGGCTGTCGATCTTCGGGCTGGCCGCCGCGCTGCTGGGCGGCGGGCTGGTCGGCGTGGCCATCAAGGTCACCGGCTCCTACCCGCTCGGCCTGTGGATCACCGCCACGGCCTTCACGGTGACCGGCGTCTCGGCGTTGCGGCTGCCCAAGATCGTCGACGCGCTGCCGGCCAGCCTGCGGGTGAAGGGCGACCTGCGCGCTGCCCGGGCCAGCCGGCGCCGGCCGCACGGGCTGGTGGGCCGGCTGGTGGAGTGGACCCGCCGCGGTTTCGCCCCACCGGTGATCGTGGCGCTGCAGGGCGAGTCGACCCTGCGCTGGCTGGCCGGCTTCCTGACCATGTTCCTGGTCTTCTACATCGAGTCGGTGTCACACGGCTGGCAGGCGGTGGCCAGCCTGGGCGCGCTGGGAGCGGCCAGCGGGGTCGGCAACTTCCTCGGCACCGGCATCGGCACCCGGCTGCGCATGGCCCGTCCGGACCTGATCATCCTGGTGTGCACCTGCGCCGCCGCCCTCGGCTGCGTGGTCACCGCGGCGCTGTTCAGCTTTCCGCTGGCGATTGCCGCGGTGCTGGTCAGCGCGGTGGCCAACGCGCTGTCCAAGCTCTCGCTGGACGCGATCATCCAGCGTGACGTGGCCGAATCGCTGCGGTCCTCGGCGTTCGGGCGTTCGGAGACCTTCCTGCAGCTGGCCTGGGTGCTGGGAGCGACGATCGCGCTGCTGCTGCCTGCCGGCAACGGCCGGCTCGGCTTCATAGTGATGGCCGGCGTGCTGGTGTCCGTCGCGGTCACCATGGCGCTGCACGAGCGGGCGCTGCGAGCGCACCGGTCCACGCCACCGCAAGCTCCCCTGGGCGCTGAAGGTAATCTCGCCGAGTGAGCGTGCCCCGTCTTCGCCCCCGCGCGCTGGCCGCCGGACTGGGCCTGGCCGCTACGGCGTCGGTGCTGGCCGGCTGCTCCGAGCCGCAGCCGAGCATCACGGTGCTCAGCGACAACCGTTCCAAGATCGTGCAGGCTCAGCCGGCCTGCACGGTGCTAGGCAGCTGCCAGCCGGTCCAGAGCCGGGTGCCCCAGGTGCCGGCGACCGGCGGCTCGCAGATACTGCTGGACGTGCCCAAGGAGCTGGCCGACGCCGGCTGGATCGTGGCGGCGTTCACCTCCGACGGCAAGACCAACACCGCGCTGAGCACCCCGGGGGCGGCCTCTCAGCCGATCAAGGGCCGGCACACCGTCCGGTTGCGGGTGCCCGCGGCCACCGAGGGCAGCTACTACCTGCAGGTCACCTCCCTGCGGCCGACCAACCAGCTCACCACCTGGCTGGTCGGCGTCCAGCTTCGGCAGTGATGAGCGCCTCGACCAGGATCGCCTCGGTCAGGATCCTGGTGGTGACCGCGGTCGAGGCCGAGCGCGACGCCGTGCTGGCCGGGCTTGCCGGGCGGCCGGCCGTCGGCGCCGTGCAGGGTGTGCGGGTGCACCGCGCGCTCACCGGCGCCGGCCTGCTCGACGTCGCCTGCGTGGGTGTCGGGCCGGTGGCCGCGGCGGTCGGCAGCGGCTGCCTGCTGCGCCAGCACTATGACCTGGCGCTGTCGGCCGGCATCGGCGGCGGCTTCGCGCCCGTCGAGGTGGGGGCGGTGGTGATCGCCGACGCTGTGGTGCACGCCGACCTCGGCGCCGAGACCGGCGATGGCTTCGTGTCGATGGCCGAGCTGGGCTGGGGCGCGGTGCGGTACCCGGTCGATGAGGCCTTGGCCGCTGAGCTGAGCCGCCGGACCGGCGCGGTCACCGGCGCGGTGCTGAGCGTCTCGACGGTGACCGGCAGCCAGCAGCGCGCCGATCAGCTGCTGGCCCGCCATCCCGACGCGGTCGCCGAGGCGATGGAAGGCGTCGGCGTGTGCCTGGCGGCCGGCCAGGCCGGGGTGCCCTTCGCCGAACTGCGCGCCATCGCCAACCCGGTCGGCCCGCGGGACCGCGAGGCCTGGCGAATTCCCGACGCGCTGGCCGCGCTGAGCGCCGCCTTCGGCCAACTGCTCGCCACGCCGCTGGGCGTCCGGGCCGCCGACGACGAGCCAGCGCCGGGCGCCGGCCGATGACCGCCCTGAAGCTGGCGTTCTCGCCCTGCCCGAACGACACCTTCATCTTTCACGCCTGGACGCACGGGCTGATCGCCGGCGCCCCGGCCACCGAGGTCACCTTCGCCGACGTCGACGTCACCAACACCGCCGCCGAGCAGGGCCGCTTCGACGTCGTCAAGGTCTCTTACGCCGCGCTGCCCTGGCTGCTCGAGCGCTACCGGCTGCTGCCGTGCGGCGGCGCGCTGGGCCGGGGTTGCGGCCCGCTGGTGCTCACCGCCGACGGCCGGACGAACCTCGACGGGGCGCGAGTGGCGGTGCCGGGCGAGCGCACCACCGCCTACCTGCTGATGCGGCTGTGGGCGGCCGGGCAGTCGCCGGCCTCCATCGAGGTGACGCCGTTCGCCGAGATCATGCCCGGGGTGCGCGACGGCCGCTTCGACGCCGGCCTGGTGATCCACGAGGCTCGCTTCACCTACCCGCGCTACGGCTTGCGGGCGCTGGCCGACCTGGGGCAGTGGTGGGAGCAGAGCACCGGGCGCCCGATTCCACTCGGCGCCATCCTGGCCCGTCGCGAGCTCGACGCCGCGGCGCTGACCGAGGCGCTGCGGGCCTCGGTGGACTACGCCTTCGCCCATCCGCAGGCCTCGGCGCAGTACGTGGCCGCGCACGCCGACGAGATGGACCCCGACGTGCAGCGCCAGCACATCGAGCTCTACGTCAACGCCTTCAGCCGGGACCTCGGCGAGGAGGGCTACGAGGCCATCGAGGTGCTCCTCGGCCGGGCGCGCCAGGCCGGGCTGGTGCCCGCCTTCGGCCCGCTGCGCTAGCGACCCACCCGCCCGGCCCGTTTCGGGCTGGCCGGCCGGAGGACCCGGTGCTTGCGCATTAGGGACGTAGCCCCCATTCTGTGGCTTCTTTGTAGATGCGTTACCTAAACAACCGCAATCACCACGGGGGACACACCATGCGAGTGCCGAAGCTTTTCTATGCCCTGGTCGCGAGCTGCGTGCTCGCCGCCCTGGCGCCGCTGGGCACGGCCCAGGCCGCGACCGGGCCCACGATCGACAACGCCAGCCTGACCAACGGCGGCAGGCCGTGCTCGGCGACCACCCCGCCGGTGACGCTGGGCTACTGGGCCACCTACCTCGAGGCGGCAGGGACGGACGACACCTACTCGTACTCCGGCTACAACTACACCTTCACCATCTGGCCGGTCGATGATCCGGCGGCCGCGACGAGCATCACCACATCGAGGACGGACTCGGGCGAGCTGGCCAGACCCCAAGTGCCTGCCGGCGTGCTCATCGACGGCGGCAGCTACGCCTGGCGGGTGCAGCTCACCACCGGCAACGGAACCTCACCCTGGTCCCAGGTCTGCACCTTCAGCTATGACCACACCGCGCCGGCGGCGCCGTCGGTCAGCTCCGCCAACTACCCGCCGTCCGGCCAGGGCGCGGCCCCGCTCGGCCAGCTCGCGCAGTTCACCTTCGACGCCGGCGGCGATGTGGACACGGCCGGCTTCCGGTACAGCTGGGGTTATCTGGGAGTGCTCGGCTGCTCCTTCGGCGCCCAACTGGTGTGTCCGGACTTCCTCAGCCAGCCCGGCACGGTGCGGGTCACCAGTCCCGGCGGCACCGCCTCCGTCACGCTCAATCCGGTCGGTCACGGTCCTCTGACCTTGGTGGTGGACGCCCTGGACGTCGCGGGCAACACGTCCTCGAACGTGCTGTACCAGGTCTTCATGCCGTACTCGGCCCCGACCGTCACCCAGGCGGTCAGCAACCCGATCTGCGGCAGCGTCGCCAAGCTGGTCTTCTCGCCACGTCCAGGACTCGGCCCGGTCAGCTCCTACACCTACTCCTTCGACCAGGGCGCTGCCGTCACCGTCCCGGCCGCTGCCGACGGCACGGCGCAGGTGTCGATCAAGGAGAACCGGGAGCCCGCGTTCATCGTGGTCTCCAGCACCGGCGCCGACGGGTTCCGGTCCAGCGAGGCCAACGTGTACCTCAACCTGAATCCGCAAGTCTCCGTCTATTCCGACGTGTACACCGACTACGGCCAACCCGTCGGCGGCATCGGCGTGACCAGCGAGTTCGCCTTCCAGCCGCCCTTCTCCGAGAGCGGGCCGCCGGCCGGGTTCAGCTACCGCTTCCCGAATGGCCAGACCAGGACGGTGGCCGCCACAGACGAGTTCGGCAGCGCCAGTGTGCAGTGGGCGCCGACCCGCGCCGGTCAGCAGACCCTGACAGTTCAGGCGATCAACGCCGACGGCTCACCCGGCACCTGTACGACCAGCTACACCTTCACCGTCGCACGCTAGGACCGGCTGCCGAGCCGGGGGCAGCACCGCCTCCCACGTCCGGACGCGCGAACGGGCCCCGGCAGTCACCTGCCGGGGCCCGTCACGTGCAAGACCGCTCAGCTCTCCAGGTTGTCGGCCACCGCCCGCAGCAGGGTGGCGACCTTCTTGCCCTCGGCCCGGTCGGGGTAGTGCCCCCGACGCAGGGAGTTGCCCACCTTGTCCAGCAGCTTGATCAGGTCCTCGACGATCGGCGTCATCTCATCGGCGGGGCGCCGGGTGGCCTTGACCACCGACGGCATCGGCTCGAGCAGCCGGACCTGCAACGCCTGGTTGCCCTTACGGCCCTGCACGATGCCGAACTCGACCCGTTGCCCGGGCTTGAGCTCGGGAACCCCGGCCGGGAGGGCGTCCTTGTGCACGAACACGTCGGCGCCCTCGTCATCGGCAAGAAAACCGAAGCCCTTTTCGGCGTCAAACCACTTAACCTTGCCGGACGGCATGACTGAACACCCCATTACTTCTGTCAAGACTGAATCACCTGTTGGTACCAGACTGCCAGCACCAGATTGTCTCAGTGCACACGATGACGCCCACACGTCGTGCGGGCGTCAAGGTCACAGGCTATCGCGCGCCCGCAGCCGGCCGCACCGGAGATACTGGAAGGCATGCCAGCAGCCGCTCGCCGCCCAGGCTTGACCCGGTTGGGCCTCGCCCTGTTCGCGGTCGGGCTGGTGTTCACAGCGGTCACCGTGCTGCCGTTCTTCCTGGGCCAGGGCAACCGGCCGCTCTGGCTCAACGCCGGCTGCCTGCTGGCGCCGATCGGGCTGACGCTGGCGCTGATCGGGGCGGTCCGGGCCGGCCGAGCCGACCAGCGAGCCGCCTCGGCGGCGGTCGACCAGCACGTCGGCTGAGACTGCCGACGCTCAGCGGCCGGCGCTCACCGACCGGTGCGCTCGGCGGCGCGCTCGGCGGCGCGCTCGGCGGCGGCGAGCCACTTGCGAGCCGACCGGTGCACGTCCTCGGGCAGCTCCGGGGCGCTCAGCAGCTTCGGGGCCAGGCTGCGGTCTCCGGTCAGGGCCCGCAGGGTCTGCGCCAGGGTCAGCCCGTGCGCCGGCCGGTCCAGCACCAGCACCTCGTCCCCGGCGGCGACCTCGCCCTCGGCCAGCACCCGCAGGTAGGCCCCGACCCGGCCCGACCGGGTGAACCGCTTGACGAGCCGGTCGACGTCCCAGTAGCTGGCGAAGGTGGAGCACGGCATCCGGGGCGCCGTCACCTGCAAGATGGCCCCGCCCACCTGCCAGCGCTCGCCGATCACCGCGTTGGTGACCTCCACGCCGCGCAGCGTCAGGTTCTCGCCCAGCGAGCCGGGGCCCAACTGCAGGCTCAGCTCACCGGCCAGCTCCCGCTGCCACCACTCGGTGTCCTCGATGGCGTAGGCGTACACCGCCTGATCGAGGCCGCCATGGTTGCGGGTGTCACAGATCGTGTCGCCGGCCAGCCCCAGCCGGCCGACCATCACCGGATGCACCACCGGGCGCTTGTCGATGCCGGTCTTGGCGGGCTTCTTGTTGGGCCGCGTTCCCGGGCGCACCGGTGGCGTGTCGATGACATGGGCGAGGTTGACCGCCACCACCCGCGAGTTCGCAGCCGCCACGGCGTCCACCCTAGGTCACATGGCACACTGATCATTCGGTCTCTGGCCGGAGCGGCGCCGGTCCGCGGCAGCTCTGGACAGGCCGAACCGACCACAGGCAGCGCGAGCACACGCAGAGGGTGACGCACATGGCAGACACCACGCCGCAGAGACAGCCGTACAACCAGCCCCAGCACACCTGGGACGACGCCTACCCAGAACACCCGGTGAACGAGCTCCTCTCAGACAAGGCCGGCTCACAGAGCCCGTTCGGCGACGACCTGACCTTCCCGCTGCCCGTCGAGCAGCTCTACTACCGCCACCCCGGCCCCGACAACCGGCCCCACCTCGCCGGCCGCTGAGCCTCGTCAAGCTGGAGTGACCGCGCAACCGCAGGCTTCCGCGCGCTCCGGCGCGGCGCAGTCACTGACCGAGTGGCTGCGGAGCTGGACCGACGCGCAGCTGGTGACGCTGCTGCGCCGTCGTCCCGACCTCGCCCTGCCTGCGCCGGTGGACCTGAGCACGCTGGCCAGCCGGGCCAGCGTCCGGACGTCCATCTCGCGCGCCCTGGACGGCGTGGACGCCTTCACCCTGCGGACCCTTGAAGTGCTGGTCTGCGCGGGTCCGGACGCCTCGTTGAGCACGGTGCGGGCCTGGTTCGCGCCTGAGCTGGCCGCCGACGTCGCAGCGGCGGTGGCCCGGCTGCAGGAGTGGGCGCTGGTCTGGGGCGCCACTGACCGGCTGCACCCGGTCGGCACCGTCCGCGAGGTGCTCGGACCGTATCCGGCCGGCCTGGGCCGCAAGGCGGCTGACCTGTACGCCGCGGTCAACGACATCGCGCTCGCTCCGCTGCTGCGCCGGCTGGGTTTGCCGCCGGCGACTCAGCCCCGCTCCGGCAACTCGGCCGCGACGGCGGTGGCACACCAGCTCGATGAGCTGCTGGCCCAGTGCTCGCCTGCCGAGCGCTCGATCCTGGAGCGGCTCTCGGCCGGCCCGCCGATCGGCGCGCTGCGCAACGCGCTGACCGGCCGGCAGCTGAGCGCCGAGACCGACAACCCGGCCCGCGGCCTGGTCGAGCGGGGCCTGCTCGTGCCGATCGACAACCACACCGTCGAGCTGCCCCGCGAGATCGGGCTTGCCCTGCGCTCGCAGCCGGCCGGCGAGGTGACGCCGCGGCCCCCCGAGATCCAGGCGCTCGAGCGCGGCGCCCCGGTGATCGACGGCGGCGGTTGCACCCAGGTGCTGGAGACCGTCCGGCTGGTCGAGCTGCTGCTCAACCAACTCGCCGCCGATCCGCCCGGGCTGCTGCGCGCCGGCGGCCTCGGGGTGCGTGAGCTACGCCGGCTCAGCCGGGCCCTGGACACCGGTGAGCCGGTCACCGCGCTGCTGATCGAGGTCGCGTTCGAGGCCGGGTTGCTGGCCAGCTCGACCAACGCCGACCCGGCCTACCTGCCGACCACCGAGTTCGACAGCTGGCTGCGGCGGGGCACTGCCGAGCGCTGGGTGCAGCTGGCGACAGCCTGGTTGTCGATGACCCGGTTACCCAGCCTGGTCGGCGCCCGCGACGAGCGGGACAAGACCATCGCGGCGCTGTCGGCGGACCTGGAGCGGCACAGCGCCCCGGCGTTGCGGCGCCAGCTGCTGAGCCTGCTCGCCGAGCTGGCCCCCGGCCTGGCGCCGGGCTCGGACGAGCAGGTGCTGGCCCGGCTCAGCTGGCAGGCGCCTCGGCGGGCCTCGGCCAGCCGCCGCAGCGCCGCCGGCATGCTCGCAGAGGCCGCCACCCTGGGCCTGACCGGCTACGGGGCGATCACCGGTTACACCCGGGCGCTGCTGGACGGCGCTGAGACCGGAGCGGCGCAGGCCGAGGCCAACGCGGCCAATGCCCTGACCGCGGCGTTGCCCGAGGCGGTCGAGGAGTTCCTGCTGCAACCGGACCTGACCGCCGTCGTCCCCGGGCCGCCGGCGCCGGACTTGCAGCGTGAGCTGAACCTGGTGGCCGATCTGGAGTCCACCGGCGGCGCGTCGGTGTACCGGGTCGGGCCGGTGAGCCTGCGGCGGGCCCTGGACGCCGGGCGCACCGGTTCGGACCTGCAGCAGTTCTTCGCCGACCGCTCCCGCACCCCGGTCCCCCAAGCCCTGCATTACCTGATCAACGACGTGGCCACCCAGCACGGCCGGCTGCGGACCGGCGCCGCCGCCAGCTACCTGCGCTGTGACGACGAGTCGCTGCTGAGCCGGGTGCTGGCCGAACCCGGGCTGGACTCCTTGGGCCTGGTCCGGATCGCCCCGACCGTGCTGATCTGCTCGGCGGCGATCTCCAGCGTGCTGGACCGGTTGCGCCGCGCAGGCTTCGCGCCGGCCGCCGAGTCCGCTGACGGGGCGGTGCTCAGCTTCGCCGCTGACGCGCCGCGGGTGCCGGGCCGCCAGCACTCCCGGATGTCGCGGAGCCGGACCAGCACGCTCGGTGAGAGCCAGCTGGTCGAGGTGGTGAACCGGCTGCGGGCCAGCGAGCGGTTGGCCGTGGCCGTCACGAACTCCACCAGCCGGGTCGCCCAACAGATTCCGGGAGTGACGTCGGCCTCGATCCTGGAGCTGCTTCGCACCGCCGTGCGGGAGGAGCTGACGATCGCGATCGGCTATGTCGATGACACCGGCACCCTGTCGCAGCGGACCATGCTGCCGATCTCGGTGGGCGGTGGCATGCTGCGCGGCTACGACCCCGCAGACGACCGCTTGCGCAGCTACCCGCTGCAGCGGATCACCACGGTCAGCCTGCTGGAGGAGTAAGCCGGCGGTGGCAGCGAAGCCAGCCAGCCGCCGGCGTGTGGCGGGAACATCGCCAAGTCCGAAATCCTTGGCACAATGGAGCACTTGGCCGCCACACCGCCAGTCCCGAACCACCATCCAACCCCGCAGTCCAGCCAGCTTTGAGGAGCACACCCGGGTGACCGACGGACCCCTGATCGTCCAATCCGACAAGACGTTGCTGCTCGAGGTCGACCATCCGATGGCCGGAGAGGCCCGCGCGGCCATCGCGCCGTTCGCCGAGCTGGAGCGCTCTCCCGAGCACGTGCACACCTACCGGCTGACGCCGCTGGGGCTGTGGAACGCGCGCGCCGCCGGCCACGACGCCGAGCAGGTCGTCGACGCCCTGGTCCGCTTCTCCCGCTACACGGTGCCGCACGCGCTGCTGGTCGACGTCGCCGACACCATGGACCGCTACGGCCGGCTGCAGCTGGCCAAGCACCCGGTGCACGGCCTGGTGCTGATCAGCCTGGACCGCGCGGTGCTGGAGGAGGTGCTGCGGCAGAAGAAGATCGCCCCGATGCTGGGCGAGCGGATCGACTCCGACACCGTGCTGGTGCACCCGTCCGAGCGTGGCCGGCTCAAGCAGGCGCTGCTCAAGGTCGGCTGGCCGGCCGAGGACCTGGCCGGTTACGTCGACGGCGAGGCGCACCCGATCGAGCTGGACAACGCCGACTGGACGCTGCGGCCCTACCAGCAGCAGGCGGTGGACTCCTTCTGGGCCGGCGGCTCGGGCGTGGTGGTGCTGCCCTGCGGCGCCGGCAAGACCCTGGTCGGCGCGGCGGCGATGGCCCAGGCCAAGGCGACCACCCTGATCCTGGTCACCAACACCGTCTCCGGACGGCAGTGGAAGAGGGAGTTGCTGGCCCGCACCTCGTTGACCGAGGAGGAGATCGGCGAGTACTCCGGCGAGAAGAAGGAGATCCGGCCGGTCACCATCGCCACGTACCAGATCATGACGACCCGGCGTAAGGGCGAGTACCGGCACCTAGAGCTGTTCGACTCCCGGGACTGGGGGCTGGTGGTCTATGACGAGGTGCACCTGCTGCCGGCGCCGATCTTCCGCCTGACCGCGGACCTGCAGTCGCGCCGGCGGCTGGGGCTGACCGCGACGCTGGTGCGCGAGGACGGCCGGGAGGGCGACGTGTTCTCCCTGATCGGGCCCAAGCGCTACGACGCGCCCTGGAAGGACATCGAGAACCAGGGCTGGATCGCCCCGGCGGACTGCTCCGAGGTCCGGGTGACCCTGACCGACGCCGAGCGGATGGCCTACGCCACCGCCGAGCCCGAGGACAAGTACAAGCTGGCGGCCACCGCGCGCACCAAGCTGCCGGTGATCAAGGCGATCGTCGACCAGCACCCGAACGACCAGGTGCTGGTGATCGGCGCCTACCTCGACCAGTTGGAGGAGATCTCCGAGCATCTGGGCGACATCCCGATCATCCAGGGCTCGACTCCCAACCGGGAGCGCGAGCGGCTCTATGACTCCTTCCGCTCGGGCGAGACCCGGGTGCTGGTGGTCAGCAAGGTGGCCAACTTCTCGATCGACCTGCCCGAGGCGGCGGTGGCGGTCCAGATCTCGGGCACCTTCGGCTCGCGCCAGGAGGAGGCCCAGCGGCTGGGACGGGTGCTGCGGCCCAAGCACGACGGCAGGCAGGCGCACTTCTACACCGTCGTCAGCCGCGACAGCCTGGACGCCGACTACGCCGCGCACCGGCAGCGGTTCCTGGCCGAGCAGGGCTACGCCTACACCATCATCGACGCCGACGACTTGGTGTGACCTGCATCACACAATATCGCGACCTATCGGTCAAGTAACTCAAGTGACGTTATTGCACGTTCGAATTTGCCAAATGGCGCTCCGCTGAGCCAGACAGGCCACTCCAGCCGTACATCTGGCAGATGTGAGGCAAGAGCCGCCGGTCGAATATGTAGCGCATTCAGGCCTCTTCGTATACCGTCAGAAACACCAAAGACCCCAACGACTAGTGATCGTTGAGGTCGGAGGTCCGTCCATCGGGACGGCGTTGATAGATCTACCGTCTTGGAAGACGAGAGAAAACTATCAGGTTACTGGGCCTGCCGCAAGCCGGCAGCCAGAAGCAGACGCCGCCCCTCACTTCTCACCGTGGAGGGGAGGCAAGGGCATGAGCAACGCCTACGTGTACGCGCTCATCTTGATCACGATGGTCATCTGCAGCGGCAGATCCATCCACATCGAGCTAGCCCTGGGTCAGAGGCCGTAGGGCAGCCCCCGCGGCTCGGGCCATTGCCAGCTGGCTCGGGCCGCAGGGGGCTCACCCTCAGCATCGCGTCCCTCCTCTCGCCATGGTGGACCACCGGGAAAGGCTTAACGTGTCGAATGATGTCGAGGCCGAGGTGTCAAGCAGTGTAAAGAACCCCAAGGCCAAAGAATCGCTGTACAAATGTCCAAAGTGCGGAGCTTCCTGCGAGGTGATACGCACCAAGGGCGGGGCTACGGAGATTATCCGAGAGCGGCAGTGCAACAACGGCCATAAGTTTGGCACGAAAGAAGAAGCAACAGATTTCGATTACCTAGTTAGACGTCGGAATGGAGTTGAGGAGCCGTTTAACCGGAAGTTCGCGCTGGAGCACAGCATCATGCTTGCGGGTGCGGATGACTTGACTGAACGGGAGGCAGCAGCCGTGGCATACAACGTAATGCGCCGGCTTGATCTCGAGAAGCATGTCGCCGTGGATACTGAAGCTATCGGTAAAGCAGTCATCGATGAGCTCCGAACAACACACGGAATTGCTGCGCTTCGCTACGCGACAACGTTTCAAAGTAGCAGGAATGACTCACTGACTGCTGAGGAATTCCTGAAATGGGCCGAGGAAAAATTTCATATTCACCGCAGTCACCTTAGAGTTGAGGAACGCCCTCAGTGGGTAATTAAAAAGCCGAAGATTAACCGGAATCCTGGCTTCGGCGAAGACTTCACCCTTGCCAAGCTTTGGATAGGTTTCAGCACGGCGACCCGGCGGCTGAAGGTGGCCGTTCCTAACAGTCCCACCCTCACAAACGGGGAGTTAAGCGGCGCGCTCAGCGCATATGTGTTGTCTACCGTCAAAGGGCAGGCCATAGTCACTTCCAGCCAGTTGTCCTCTGCCGCTCTTCTCATCCTAAGGAGCGTCTGCCCACTCGGCTATCTACGCTTCGCCGCTAAGGCAAAAGGCCACAGGTCCGAGAATGCATTTCTTGACGAAGTGCGCAGCCTGATTGAGTACGAGTCACCGTTGATCGATCTGACACCCTTCCTCGCAACAGGCAAGGCGATAGCAGAAGAGGTTCATCCTGATGGGGTTTAAGCGCTCCTGGTTGGACACTTCCTTCGGGTTTGCCGGCCCGTATGGCACGCGTGTCGCCCACTTCAGCCTCGCCCCCACCGCGCGGATTGATAGGCAAGACTGGAGTAGCGCCGAGAAGGAGCGCTTTGCCCGTGAGCGAGAGTTGATAGGCGAAGGTCCGCATCTGAGCCGCTTGAGTGATGTTTCACAAGTGTTTTACTCGACTACGCCTGGATTGAGTAAACGTCTGACACATTCGGTGGAAGTCGCTCGAATCGCTGGGCTGCTATCGGCCGAACTGGGCTTGAACGTTGCCTTGGCAGAGAGTATCGCACTGTCTCATGACTGCGGGCACGCGCCCTTCGCTCATTTAGGAGAGCGGTTCTTGCAGGAGCGCAGGATTGGTGCTGGCCACGCCTCGTGGGGAGCCGATGCCCTAGACCATTGGATGGTCGACCTGTCTCCACAGCTTCTAGACGGAGTTAGAAACCATCCGTGGGATGCCAACGCACCGCAGACTGCGGAGGGTGAGGTCGTCAGTTGGGCAGACAGGATCGCATACCTGTTCGATGACTTGCACGACGCAGCCACAGCGGGTCTAATCCCAATAAATGCCTCGTCTGCCGAACAGTCTAACCAAACGAAAGGTCTACTTATAAATAGCATTGTACGGGCATCAGGTCGGACTGGAGTAATTTCAATCGAAAAAGACGCATGTTCGTTGCTTGGCACTCTACGGCAGTCCAACTGGGCCACAATTTATCAACACCCGGCAGTTCGAGCGCAAGGAGTAGACGCAATCCAAGTGCTCGCCGCAGTGGCAGCAAGTTTAAAACTCCGCAAGGACCCGCGAGGCCTACGGCACCTTATGACCATGTCAGACACTGAAGCGCTTTCCGCTGTCAACTTTTCACCTTGTAGGCTCGATATCACCGCTTTCCTATCAGCCGGAAAGACTGGAAAGATGTTCCAAAGACTGCCTGTACCGGCGGCGGTCTAGCGGTTTATAGCTAAGCAGGGTTACGCCTACACCATCATCGACGCCGACGACCTGGTGGGCCGCCGGCTGCCGGAGTTTCCCGTAGAGGATGACTGAGCGGCTGGCGCAGCCGGCTTCGGTGCGATCCGGCGAGGCCTTGCGTCCGGAGAAGATTGGGTCTGCTCTAGACGTCCGACTTGTCCTAGACTGTGACCTAGGTGAACACACGCTACCTGAGTGATCTTGTTGACTTATGTTAGATTCTTTTGATTCTAACTGAGCCCATGCGATCCAGCGCCATGCAACGTCGGCACCCCAGGACGGTAACGATGCTCGCTCGCCAACGGCAGGCCCGGATCCTCGACGAGGTCCGGCGGGCCGGCGGGGTGCGGGTCTCCGAGCTGACCGTCCTGCTCGGGGTGTCAGACATGACGGTCCGCCGTGACCTCGATCAGCTGTCGGCCGAGGGCGCCATCCAGAAGGTGCACGGCGGCGCGGTGCTCGGCAGTCACGTCACCGAGGAGCCAGGCTTGGAGGTCACGCCCACCTCCGCGCAGCCCGCCAAGCAGGCGATCGCCGCCCAGGCCGCCCGGATGATCACGCCCGGCGCCGCGGTCGCGCTGTCCGCCGGCGCCACCACCTCCTTGATGGGCCGGCACCTCGCCTCGATCCCGGGGCTGACGGTGGTGACCAACTCCACCGCGGTGGCCGACGCCGTGTGCTCCTCCGATGCCGACAAGCAGACCGTGATCCTCACCGGCGGCATCCGCACCCCGCGCGGGGCGCTGGTCGGGCCGGTGGCCGACGCCACCATCGGATCGCTGCACTTTGGCCAGCTATTCCTCGGCGTGCACGGCATGGACCCCGTCGCCGGCTACACCACCCCTGACCTGGCCGAGGCGGGGACCAACCGGGCGCTGATGGACCGCGCCCAGGTGGTGATCATGCTGGCCGACTCGTCCAAGTGGCAGACCGTCGGGCTGGCCGGCTTCGGCCCGCTGTCGGCCGCCGACATACTGATAACCGACGACGGACTGCCCGATGAGGCCCGTGCCGTGTTGCAGGGCGCCGTCGGCGAACTCGTCATCGTGCCCGCCCTCGCGGAAGGCTGCAGATCATGACCCACCGGCAGCAGCACAGCCTGGCCGACGGCCGGGACCTGTTCTACTACGACCTCGGGCCGGGGGCCGACCGGTCGGCGCCGGACACCCGCGAGCTGCCCGAGACCGCCACCTCCTCCCAGGTCCGCTGGGACCCGCTGTTCAGCGAGTGGGTCGTCATCGCCGGGCACCGGCAGTCGCGCACCTACAAGCCACCGGTGAGCCTGTGCCCGCTGTGCCCGAGCACAGAGGGCAAGGCCACCGAGATCCCGGCCGCCGACTACGACGTGGCGGTGTTCGAGAACCGGTTTCCCTCCCTTGCCCTCGAAGCCGCCGACGTCTTCGCCGCCGTCGAGGAGTTTCCGTTCCGGTCGGGCCCGGGCGCCGGCCGCTGCGAGGTGGTGTGCTTCACCAGCGACCACAACACCTCCTTCGCCCAGCTGAGCCAGCAGCACGCCCGGACGGTGATCGACGCGCTGGCCGACCGGACTGCCGAGCTCAGCCGGCTGCCCGAGGTGCGCTACGTCTTCTGCTTCGAGAACCGGGGCGAGGAGATCGGTGTGACGCTGTCGCACCCGCACGGCCAGATCTATGGCTACCCGTTCGTGCCGCCGCGGATGCTGCGCGCGGCCCAGACCGCCGCCAGCCACCAGCAGGAGCACGGCCAGTGCCTGCGCTGCGAGCTGCTACGGCGCGAGGTGGCCGCCGGTGAGCGCGTCATCAGCCGCAGCGAGCACTGGACGGCGCTGGTGCCGTTCGCGGCCCGCTGGCCCTACGAGGCCAGGCTGATCGCCAACCGTCATGTCGGGAGCCTGCCTGAGCTGACCGAGGACGAGCGGGACGACCTGGCCAGCAGCTACCTGGACCTGCTGCAGCGCTTCGATCGGCTGTTCGACACCCCGACGCCCTACATCGCAGGCTGGCACCAGGCGCCGGTCCGGCAGTTCGCCGACAGCTGGCATCTGGGCGCCGAGGTCTTCACCATCCGCCGGGCCGCGGGAAAGCTGAAGTACCTGGCCGGCTCAGAGTCCGGGGCCGCGGTGTGGATCAACGACATCACCCCCGAGAACGCGGCTGCGCGGCTGCGCGGCGACTGAGTCCCCCCTCTGCCGCCGGCGCCTTCGCAGCAGCCGCCTTCACGGCAGCCGGCTTGGTGGCTCCTGACTTGGTGGCGCCTGGCTTGGTGGCGCCCGGCTTGGTGGCTCCCGGCTTTGTCGCAGCCGGCGCCGCCTTCACGGGGTGGGCCTGTCCGGGCAGCGTCTCGGCTCCGAACCGA
The DNA here is from genome assembly GCA_036399055.1 of Jatrophihabitans sp. Classification (NCBI taxonomy): domain Bacteria; kingdom Bacillati; phylum Actinomycetota; class Actinomycetes; order Jatrophihabitantales; family Jatrophihabitantaceae; genus Jatrophihabitans; species Jatrophihabitans sp. Next base: position 5,064 of record DASWNX010000044.1, on the reverse strand, counting down.
GCCAGGCTGACCGCCTCCTGCGCCGCCAGGCGCAGCTGGGCCAGCAGCTCGCCGTAGATCACCGTGCCGACGGCGACGGTGTGGGCCGCCTCGGCACGCGGGGCCTCGACCGGGATGTGATCCATCTCGACCTCGGCGACGGCCCTGGCCGCGTCGGCCCACGGCTTGAGGCTCTCGGCATCCACCGGCTCCCCCTCCCCCCGCAGCACGTCGAGCACCCGGGCCAGCGAGTCGACCAGCGGCGAGTCCTCGGTGAGCGTCCAGCCCAGGTCCGCCAGCAGCCGGCTGGCCAGCTCCACGCCCGCCTCGGTGGCCGAGGCCGAACCCTTCGAGCCGGCGACCGCCGTCTGGGTGACACCCAGCAGGTCCAGCAGCGGGAGCGCGTCGTCATCGACGGCAGCCAGCACCGTGCCGACCGTCGCGACGGGCAGATCGGCTATGTCACGCAACGCCCTGATCAGCCGGAGCCTTTCCAGGTGCGAGTCGCTGTACTCGGCCTGGGTCCGCGAGATCGGCGCCCCAGAGGGCAGCAGACCTTCGCGCAGGTAGAACTTGATCGTCGCGACCGGCAGGCCGCTCTGCTTGGCCAGCTCCGAAATCCGCACCGGGTCGCCCCTTAGAAAGATCGGATAGCCTCGCTATCCTGGCGTTGAACAGTGACACTATCGCTCAGTCCGCGCCGTCTTGTCCGCAACGCACGATCATCCCGCTCGGCGCCGCCGGACCGGGCCGGACCCCGGGGGCGCCTCAGCGGTTCTGGCGCACCCAGTCCTGGGCCACCCGCTGTTCGATGCGCAGCGCGGCTTCGATCACCTTCACGATCTCGGGCTCGATCTTGCGGCCCAGCAGCGGGATCGCGACCTTGACCTCACCGGTGACCAGTTCGGTCGAGCCGTCCGGCGTGGGTGAGAGCGTGATCGACCCACTCATGCTGGCAGGTTGGCCCTTGACCGTGACTGTGACCACCGCGGTCCGGACGCCGGTCGGCCCCGGGGGGCTCCACTGCTCGACCTGGCCGATCGCGATGCTCTCGCCGACGAACTTGCGCATGTAGTCGGGAACCTGCGGCGCCATCACCCGCTGCACCTGGACCCGGGCGCCGCCGTCGGACGCCGGCTCGATCAGCACGTCGTAGGACAGCGCGCCGGACTCACGGCAGGCCTGCTCCCGGACGCTCTGCTCGACCCGGCTCGCGAAGGCCTGCTCGACAGTGGCGGGCGCAGAGGTCTCCACACGCAATCTCATAGCCGCATCATCGCCGATGACGCGCCTCGACGCGTCCAGGGGGTCCGCTTGGGCACTGCTACCGTTGCCGGTGTGCGGCAGTATCTGGATCTCCTCGACACAGTCCTGCACAAGGGCGTGCGCAAGGACGACCGCACCGGCACCGGCACCCTGAGCGTGTTCGGCCATCAGCTGCGCTTCGACCTCGCTGACGGCTTCCCTGCGGTGACGACCAAGAAGCTGCACATGAAATCGGTGGTCGGAGAGCTGATCTGGTTCCTGCGAGGCTCCACCAACGTGCGGTGGCTGCAGCAGCACGGCATCAGCATCTGGGACGAGTGGGCCGGCCCCGACGGCGAGTTGGGGCCCGTCTACGGGCACCAGTGGCGGTCCTGGCCGGCGCCGGACGGCCGTCAGATCGACCAGATCGCCAACGTGGTGCACTCGATCCGCACCAACCCCGACTCCCGGCGGCACATCGTCAGCGCCTGGAACGTCGCCGAGGTCGATCAGATGGCGTTGCCGCCGTGCCACACGATGTTCCAGTTCTACGTCGCCGAGGGCCGGCTGTCCTGCCAGCTCTACCAGCGCTCGGCCGACGTCTTTCTCGGCGTGCCGTTCAACATCGCCTCTTACGCGCTGCTGACCCACTTCGTCGCCCAGGTGACCGATCTTCAGCCTGGCGAGTTCGTGCACACCTTCGGCGACGCCCATCTCTACCTCAACCACGTCGAGCAGGCCGAACTGCAGTTGAGCCGCGAGCCCCGGCAGTTGCCCACCCTGCGGCTCAACCCGGCACGCCGTCAGCTGAGCGAGTTCGAGATAGCCGACGTGCAGCTGGACGGCTATGACCCCCACCCGGCGATCAAAGCGCCGATCGCGGTCTAGGAAATGCGCGCCCAGCATGCGGGCGATGCCGACGTCGTCGTCGTAGGCGCCGGGCTGGCAGGGCTCTCAGCCGCCCACGAGCTGACCCGGGCGGGCTGGCGGGTGCTGCTGCTGGAGGCGGCCGAGCGGCCCGGCGGCCGGATTGTCACCGACCTGGTGGACGGCTTCCGGCTCGACCGAGGCTTCCAGCTGATGAACCCCGCCTACCCGCGGCTGCTCCGGCTGGCCCGCGATGGCGTGCTTGACCTCGACCAGCTCTCCTTGGAGCGCTTCGAGGCCGGTGTCCGGGTGGCGATGAGCGGCCGGCACTCGGTGCTGGCCGACCCCCGGCGTCAACCTCGTCACCTGATCAGCACGGTGAGCGGCCCGGGCTCACCGGCGGAGAAGGCACGGTTTGTCGCCTGGGCGCTGACCTGCGCCCTGCGCCGGCCGTCCCGGCTGCTCACCGGGCCGGACGAGCCCTACGGCGCCGTCCTGGACCGGCTCAAGATCACCGGCGCAGTCCGGACAGCGGTGCTCGAACCGTTCCTGGCCGGGGTGCTGGGCGAGGACGAGCAGCAGAGCTCGGCGCGCTTTGTCTCCATGCTCATCCGCACGTTCGTCCGGGGGACGCCTGCGGTGCCGGCCTGGGGGATGCAGGGGTTGCCTGACCAGCTGGCCCGGTCGCTGCCGGCCGGCACGTTGCGCTTCGGTGTCCAGGTGACCGGCGTCGACGGCGGCCGGGTCTGGACCGAGGACGGCGCCGTCACCGCACGGGCGGTGCTGGTCGCGGCGAGCCCCTCCTGCGCGGCCGCTCTCACCGGTCTGGCTCGCCCGCCGATGCAGAGCTTGAGCACGTTCTGGTTCGCGGCCCCGCAGGCGCCGTACACCCGGCCGCTGCTGCACGTGGACGGCCTGCGCCGCGGTCCCGTGGTCAACGCGGCGGTGCTGTCGGCCGCGGCCCCCGCGTACTCGCCGGACGGCCGGGCGCTGATCGGGGCGAGCATGGTCGGGTTGCCGGGCGCGTCGACCGAGCGGGACGTCCGGCGCCAGTTGGGCCTGATGTATGACACCTGCGCCCGAGAGTGGGAACTGCTCCGGGTGGACGCGATCGCCGAGGCGCTGCCCTCGATGCGCCCGCCCTTGAACGTGCGGCAGCCGGTGCGGCTGTCCGACACCCTGTTCGTGGCCGGCGATCACCGCGACACGGCGTCCCAGCAGGGCGCACTGGCCTCCGGCGCCCGAGCCGCGGCCGCCATCGGCAGGCAGCTCACCGCCCAGTGAACCGCGCAGCTCTCATGTGATGCGCTTGGCCACTGTGGACGCTGCCCTCGGCGTCAAGGGACGGACCGCCCTCGGCGTCAAGGGACGGACCGCCCCTCGGCGTCAAGCGTCATGCTCTGCGGTGGTCATCACCACCGCAGAGCATGACGCACTGGAGAGCATGACGCGCAGGGAGCATGACGCGCAGGGAGCATGACGCGCACGCCGACCGCAGGGCCAGCCGACCCGCGGAGGGCCCGCCGACCCGCGGAGGGCCCGCCGACCCGCAGAGCCAGCCGAGCAAGCGCTGAGGCCGGGCATAGAACTGGGCGGGCCCGGGTCCGAGGACCCGAACCCGCCCAGCGGTGTTCGTAGAGCAGTGCCCGTACAGGTGAGCAGGACTTAGAAGTCCATGCCGCCCATGTCCGGAGCGCCACCGCCAGCGGCGGCGCCGGCCTTCTCGGGCTTGTCAGCCACGACCGCCTCAGTGGTGAGGAACAGCGCGGCGATCGAGGCGGCGTTCTGCAGGGCAGAGCGAACCACCTTGGCGGGGTCCGGCACGCCGGCAGCCAGCATGTCGCCGTACTCGCCGGTCGCGGCGTTCAGGCCGTGGCCCTGGGGCAGGCCCGCGACCTTCTCAGCCACGACGCCGCCTTCGAGGCCGGCGTTGATCGCGATCTGCTTCAACGGAGCAGACAGCGCGACCCGGACGATGTTGGCGCCAGTGGCCTCGTCGCCGGTGAGCTCGAGCTTCTCGAACGCGGTGACGCTGGCCTGCATCAGGGCGACGCCGCCACCGGCGACGATGCCCTCTTCGACGGCCGCCTTCGCGTTGCGCACGGCGTCCTCGATGCGGTGCTTGCGCTCCTTGAGCTCGACCTCGGTCGCGGCTCCGACCTTGATGACCGCGACGCCGCCGGCCAGCTTGGCCAGCCGCTCCTGCAGCTTCTCGCGGTCGTAGTCGGAGTCCGAGTGCTCGATCTCGGCGCGGATCTGGTTGACGCGGCCCTGGATCTGGTCGGCGTCACCGGCGCCCTCGACGATGGTGGTCTCGTCCTTGGAGATGACCACCTTGCGAGCCCGGCCCAGCAGCTCCAGGCCGGCGGTCTCGAGCTTGAGGCCGACGGTCTCGGAGATGACCTGGCCACCGGTCAGGATCGCGATGTCCTGCAGCATCGCCTTGCGGCGGTCACCGAAGCCCGGAGCCTTGACGGCGACGGACTTGAAGGTGCCCCGGATCTTGTTGACCACGAGGGTGGAAAGCGCCTCGCCGTCGACGTCCTCGGAGATGATCGCCAGCGGCTTGCCGGACTGCATGACCTTCTCCAGCAGCGGCAGCAGGTCCTTGACGTTGGAGATCTTGGACTCGACGATCAGGATGTACGGGTCATCGAGCTGAGCTTCCATGCGCTCGGTGTCGGTGACGAAGTAGGCGCTGATGTAGCCCTTGTCGAAGCGCATGCCCTCGGTGAGCTCAAGCTCGAGACCGAAGGTGTTGCTCTCCTCGACGGTGATGACGCCTTCCTTGCCGACCTTGTCCATGGCCTCGGCGATGAGCTCGCCGACCGTGGTGTCAGCGGCCGAGATCGAGGCGGTGGCAGCGATCTGCTCCTTGGTCTCGACCGGCTTGGCGACGCTGAGCAGGTGCTCGGTGACCGCGATGACCGCAGCCTCGATGCCCCGCTTGAGGCTCATCGGGTTGGCGCCGGC